>JAKAJM010000013.1 GCA_021813765.1 Nitrospirota bacterium | reverse complement strand
GGAAGATATCTTCCCCTCGATCCTTTTCCCTTTCGCCTTGTGAAGAATGGACCTGATTATCGCGATTGAGCACTCCACCTCGTCCGCCCGGAGCATCATCCTGGCAAAGACGTCCCCCTTCAACCTGGTGTGGGTTTCAAAGACAAGCTGGCTGTAGTAAAGGTTGGGATGGGCGGTGCGCAGGTCGTCGTTGAGGCCGGAGGCCCTGGCGGCCACCCCTGTCGCGCCAAGTGCAAGCGCTACTGCCCTTGAAAGCTCCCCCGCGTTCTCAAGCCTCTCCACATGGGAGACCGAGCTTGTAAGGAAATCGATGAAGGACTTGTATTCCTCCGTTATTTCCTCCACTTCCCTGATGGTTTCGGCCGGGTCCTGCAGGGCGTCAACCAGCACCCCGCCCGGCACGTTCACCCCTCTAAGATACCTGCTTCCGGTCAGCCGTTCGTTCAGGGCCATTATCCTTTCCTTAAGCGACGCCCCCCGCGCGTATCCCACGGCAAAGCCGGTGCCGGCACACATGTTTCCAATGTCCCCGATATGGTTATAAAGCCTCTCCATCTCCAGAAGCAGCGTGCGTATCGCTGCCGCCCTTGCCGGGAGGACAAAATCCCCGCTCATACGCTCAAGCGCCATGCAGTAGGCGGCCGAATGCGCAAAGGAGGAGACGCCCGAGATCCTTTCGGCCAGTTTTGTCCCTTCCTTAAAGCCTATCTGCTCGAAATGCTTCTCCACCCCTTTGTGGGTGTAAAAGAGCCTTGCGTCCAGGTAGTATATCGTCTCCCCAACGGCGCTGAACCTGAAATGGCCAGGCTCTATGATGCCCGCATGCACCGGCCCCACGGGTATCTCGTAGATGCCCTCGCCCTTTACCTCCATGAAAGGCGAAAGGTCCTCATTTTCAAGGGAGAGCTGCCGGGCTACCTCCTGCGGGGTTATGTCCCTCCTTAGCGGGTGCACACCCCTGGGATAAAGCCCGTGGAGAACAAGCGGATGGGGGTCTGGATGCCCGGAGGGCACAAGCCCGAACATGTCGGCTATCTCTCTTTCGTACCAGTGCGCCGCGGGGACTTCAGGAGTGATGCTTGGGAAAGAATATACCCCGTCCTTTTCCCCGATATTTTTTAGCCTCAGGACCTCGAACCGGTCTTCCTGGGCGCGGGAGAAGACCGCGTAGACACAAAACCCCTCTCCTGTTTCCCGCAGGTCGGCGGCGAACATCAGCCGCAGGCGGCCGTTGCCGCCGTTAAAGAGCCTTGAGCACTCGGCCTGGAAATCCGATTCCGGTATGTCCCTGTATATCTCGTTTTCGTTCATGATTTTTGTTAAAAGAGGTTTTTTAAAAAGACCCCCTGCCCATGAAAATTCCCATGGAGCGGGTTATCAGATGGTCTATGCCTCCTGGTATGTTGAGCCCAAGGAAAAGAAGACCCGCTCCCATGATGGCCATCATCACGCTTGCCGGCCACCAGGTGCGCACCGCCTCATGAGATGGTCCATGGTGGAGTTCCGCTTCTGCGCCAGGCAGAGGGTTTTTTGCTTTTTTCCCAAGCAGCATTCCCCCGAACCCTCTGAGCAGGCTGAAAAACACGAGGCCGCTTGCGATGAGGAACACCGCCATTATGTACCAGTGCGCACCCGCGGCCAGCCCCTTAAGCATGAGAAACTCGCTTAAGAAGATGTTGAAGGGCGGCACACCGGCCAGCGCCGCGATTCCCGCAAACCCAAGGACGCCGGTCAGGGGGGACATCTTCAAAAAACCCCTTATCCCGTCCAGCCGTGCCCCGTGGCTGACCGAATGGATGCGACCGGTCACGAAGAACATGAGCGGCTTGCCTATTGCGTGGTTCAGTATATGGAGCAGGGCCGCGTAAAGCCCGTAAATGCCGCCAAGCCCGAAGGAAAGGGATATTATCCCCATGTGCTCTATGCTGCTGTATGCCAAAAGCCTCTTTGCGCTCAGCTGTATGAGCATGAACAGGGAGGCGATCACCACCGAGGCAACACCAAAGGCCATCATTATGTCCTGGACGAATGCCGGCCCGCAGGACACCCCCACTATCGCCGCAAAACGCATTACCCCGTAAAAGGCGCAATTAAGGAGAATGCCGGAAAGAAGCGCGCTTACCGGCGTGGGGGCCTCGCTGTGCGCGTCGGGCAGCCAGTTGTGGACCGGCGCAAGCCCAGCCTTTGTGCCGTAGCCCACTACCACGAAGATGAAGGCCAGCCGCAGGGTGGCCGGGTTGAGCAGACGAGCCGAGCGCATCAGGTCCGTCCAGTTCAGGGAGCCCGCTTCCCCATGCGCGCCGACGACACCCGCGCCCGCGTAATACATGATGAACGTGCCAAGGAGGGCAAACGTAATGCCTATGGTGCAGAGCATGATGTATTTCCACGCGGCCTCGATGGACTGTTTTTTCCTGTACAGGCCCACAAGGAGGGCGGAGGAGAGGGTCGTGGCCTCTACCGCCATCCAGAGCACAGCCAGGTTGTTTGCCAGCGGGACAAGCATCATCGTGAATACAAAGAGGTTCAAAAGAAAATAATAATAGCGCAGGCCGTCGGCGTTCACCGTGCCCGCCTTGAGCTCTCCCCGCATGTACTCAACCGAATAGACCGAAGCGGCAACCGAAAGCAGCGAGATAATAAGCAGTATGTAGGCCGAAAGACTGTCGCAATATAGGGTGTAGCCCCGGCTGAAATAAACGGTGCCTCCCGCCGCGCCGGCGGCAAGCCGGAGCACCCACCCGGCCGCGATTACTGAGCCTGCCAGGGTGGCATACTCGCTCATCCGCGGGCTTTTTTTTGCGGCCAGGCACACAAAGGCCGCCGCAAGCGGCACAACGACAAAAAAAAGCATTTTTTTACCTGTTTACCCCTGCCTTCTGTAATATTTTTCTTTTTCCATTTCCCCTGAGGCCAAAAAAACCAGCCTCAAAAACAAAAACCGGTTTTCCCATTATCCCTTCAAGCTGGTCAGTTGGTCCAGGTCCACGCTCACAAAGCTCTTCTTTATCTGGGTGAGGAAAACCCCGAGTATCATGACCCCCATCATCATGTCAAAAAGCACGCCCAGTTCGATGATGGTCGGCATCCCGTAAGTAAGCGAAAAGCCCGCCAGAAAAAGCCCGTTTTCCATGAAAAGAAGCCCCATCACCTGAGTTACGGCCTTCTTCCTGTTCATCATGGTGAAGAGGCTTATCAGTATGATGGAGACGGATATCTTGAGGACGTTCCTCGCCACCCCGGCCACGAATATCCCCTCTGCAAGGAACGAGTAGACAAGCACGACCAGGGCGAAAGATATGATGAGCGAAACCGGCATGCTCAGGTAAGGCTCCACTTCGCGGGTGACCTTGAGCTCCCGGATCACCTTTCTGAGGAAATAGGGTATCAGTATGCACTTGCCCGCTATGGTGAAAAAGGCCGCAATGTACAGGTGCGGTATCGAGAGGTAGACGGCGAAGGCCGCCATCAGTAGCGCAAGGAGCCAGGAGTTTATCACATAAGCCTTGAGGCAGCTCTCTATGCGTTTTGCGGAGCTCATGGCCACCACGCTTAAAAGCATGCCGATCGAGATGAAATCTATCACCCCGAATATCTCGATCCATTTTTTAATCAGAGGCATTTTTTATTTCATCTCCCCAGCATCACAAACGTTATGAGCGACAGAAGCGACAGCACGAAGGCACCCCCCAGAAGCGAGGGTAGCTGGAAAAACCGGAGCTTGGCCCGTGAGGACTCCACCCAGGCCATTGCCGCGGCCAGCACCAGCATCTTGACGGCATAGAAGATGACGGACTGCGCCGCCCCGCCTGCTATCCCGAAGGGGAAGAACAGGTCCACCGCTATGGTGAAAAGGAGCATCTGCTTCATATAATGCGCCCACTCCAGGAGGGCAAGATACCTGCCGGAATATTCGAGCACCATGCCCTCATGTATCATCGTAAGCTCCAGGTGGGTGTCCGGGTTGTCCACCGGTATCCTGCCGGTGTCCGCCACGAGGGCCACAAAAAAGGCGGCGAAAGCCAGCACATGAGCCGGAGAGTCAAAAAAGTGCATCGATCTCGAGATGACGGACAGCTTTGTCGAGCCTCCGGCCACGGCCGCGGTGAAAATGGCAAGCATCATCATCGGCTCCACCAGTATGGCCACCGTAGCCTCGCGGCTGGACCCCTCCCCGCCAAATGCGGTGCCGGCGTCAAGACCGGCCAGGACCAGGAAAAACCGGCCCAGGGCGAGAGTATACAAAAGCGCTATGATATCCCCGATGGCAAGCACCGGCGCATTGGCGGTTATGACAGGCACCATCAGGGTCGCGGCCAATGCCGAGAGAAAGACGATGAAGGGCGTGGCATGGAAGACCCAGGAGGCGGTCTCCGATATAACCATGTCCTTTCTGAAAAGCCTGGCCAGGTCCTGGTAGGGCTGGAGCACGCCCGGTCCCACCCTGCCCTGGGCATAGGCCTTCATCTTCCTGATGATGCCCTGAAGCAGGGGGGAAAGCAGTAAAATTATCAGAAACTGCAGGTTGCTCATGCCCACACCAGCAGCAGCCCTATCAGGGTAAGCATTATGTATCCGAGATACAGCGGAAGACTGCCGGACTGCAGGTGCCGTATTTTCAATGCCACCTTGCCGACGAAGGCGGTGAGGGGCTTGTACAGATAATTTTCCATGAAAGGCGTTATGTCCGAACGGTAGGTTATGCCCGAAACAAACAGCGGCTTCTGCTTAAAGGATATCCTGACCTCTTTCCTGGGCATGTAGAGGGTCTTGAATATAACGCGCAGGGGCTTTGTGAATGCGGTGGCCGTGTATTGCATGCGCGGGGTGAGCGCCTTGATGCCGCAGTCCCAGGAGTCCGCATAGGTTATCTTTCTTCTCCTGCCAAACACCCCTGCAAGCACAATTATGGCCAGCAGGCCCGTGAGCATCGAGGCAAAAATGGCGGCAGGCCAGAACCCGGAAAACCCTCCGGCCACTGTCAAGGGAGAATGGAAAGGGGCCGCAGAACCCATCTGCGCGAGCCCGGCAAACGGCATGGCGCTGATTAGGCGCAGCAGGAGGCCCGGCTCGACCCCTAAAATCAGGCACATGGCGGCAAGAAATCCAAGGGAGGCCGTCATGGGAAAGCCCGCTTCCCGCGCCTCGCGCGCCTTGGGGCCCCTGGGCATCCCCAGGAAGGCAACCCCGAAGGCCTTGACGAAGGCGGCGGCGGCCAGCGCTCCGGTAAGGGCAAGCGCGGCCCCTCCAAGAAGTGTTACGACCTTGGAATAGGCAGGCGGCGTTACGCTTCCAAGTATCAGGGACTGGAACGTAAGCCATTCGCTGACAAAGCCGTTAAATGGGGGCAGGGCGCATATGGACACCGAGCCCATGAGGAAGAAAAGGCCGGTATAAGGCATCCTTTTTAAAAGCCCGCCCATCTCCTCCAGGTTCTTGGAGTGGACCCCGTGCATGACCGAGCCTGAGCCAAGAAAGAGAAGGCCTTTGAACATGGCATGGTTCATTGCATGGTAGAGGGCGGCGGCAAGGGCCAGCCCCGCAAGGGCCGTCTGGCCGAACGAATAAAAGACGAGGGCTGCCCCGGTGCCCAGAAAAATAATTCCTACGTTCTCCACGCTGCTGTAGGCAAGCAGCCTTTTTAAATCCTTCTCCATAAGGGCGTACAGGACCCCCAGGACGGAAGACGCCGCCCCGGTCGCAAGCACGACGATTCCCCACCACGTGGCGTAATGGGCGCCCGGGCCGCCCAGAACGTAGAGGCTCATGAGCATTACCCCGTACACGCCCGCTTTTATCATGACGCCGGACATCAGCGCCGATACGTTCGAGGGTGCGGCAGGATGGGCCTTTGGCAGCCATATATGCAGCGGGACGATGCCCGCCTTCATCCCGAACCCGATGAACGAGAGGATGAAGATGGCGGACTTGAGCGCCATGGACTTTCCGGCCAGGCCCGCGGCCATGCCGGCGAAATCCAGGCTGCCCGTGGCCGCAAAGGCCAGCATGAACGCCCCGATGATGAACGCCGTCCCTATGTGCGTCATTGTGGCATAGGTGAGTCCGGCGTTCTGCGCCGCTTCGCTCTCCGTGTCCGAGATTACGAGGAAGTAGGAGACAAGCGACATGGCCTCCCACGAGATCAGGAACGAAAGCGCATCGCCCGAAAGGAAAACGGCGCCCATGCTCAGGATGAAAAGGCCGTAAAAGATGCCCTGGAAACGGGGCGCGGCGTTATCCTTCATGTATCCGGAGGAATAAACGGAGGCCGCGAAAGCGGCAACGGAGAGCAGCAGCCCGAAGAAATCCTGAAGCGGGCCGCCCCTGAAGCTCACCGCAAGGGCAGGGGATATGTGCAGCGCAAAGGCAAGGGTGGGCGCCGCGCCGGGGCTGCCAAGATCATAAAGCGCCCGGGCAAAAGAAAAGGCCGCCAGGCCCGCGCCAGCCGCATAAAGCAGGTAAAGGTAATGCAGGAGCCCCTTTTTGGGTGTTATGGCGAAAAAGACCGCTCCGCAGATAAAAAAAGCAAGACTGATCAAAAGCACTGCTGCGCTGCCAGAAACCTCCCCTTAAGAATTTAAAAAACAAAAACCGTTGTTTTTTTCTAAAGCCCTTTGACCTTTCTTTGAAGGGTCCTGAGACCAATCCCTAGCAACCTCGATGCCAGGGACTTGTTTCCCCTTGCCCTGGCCAGGGTATGTCTTATGACCTCGCGCTCTATCTCCGCCAGGGGCAGGTCGATAGGTATATGGTAGTGGTCTCCGTTCTGCGGCTGGCCCAGAAGCATGAAGGCTGGCAGGTACCTGGCCTCTATAACGTCCTTTTCAGCCAGCGCCATGGCGGACTCCAGGGCGTTTTCGAGCTCCCTGACGTTGCCTGGCCACCGGTAGGTGAGGAGCACCTGCATGGCCTCCCTGGTAATGCCTTTTATGCCGTAGCCTTTTTCCGTGCCGAGCTTGCTGATGAAATAGCTCACCAGCAGCGGGATGTCTTCCTTTCTTTCCCTCAGGGGAGGCAGTTCTATGCGCACGACGTTAAGCCTGTAGTAGAGGTCTTCCCTGAACCTCCCGTTGTCTATCAGTTTCTTCAGCTCCCGGTTCGTGGCCGCAATCACCCTTACGTCCACCTTTATCGTCTCGTTGCCGCCCACGCGCTCGAACTCCTTTTCCTGCAGAACGCGCAGCAGCTTTATCTGGGTGGCAAGCGGCACATCGCCTACCTCGTCAAGGAATATGGTGCCCCCGTTTGCAAGCTCGAACCGTCCGAGCCTCTTGGATATGGCCCCGGTGAAGGAGCCCTTTTCATGGCCGAAGAGCTCGGATTCCAGAACCCCCTCGTTGAAGGCCGCGCAGTTTACCTTTATGAAGGGTTTTGAGGAGCGCGGGCTGTTATAGTGGATGGCGTTTGCTATCATCTCCTTTCCGGTGCCGGTCTCCCCGGAAAGCAGTATGTTCACGTTCTTTGGGGCCACGGAGCCCACTATCTCTATAACGTGCTGCATGGGCTTGCTCCTGCCCACGATATTGCCGAAATTGAACCTCTCCCTGACCTTCCTTTCAAGCTCCACCTTCTCCACGAAAAGGGACTGTTTTTCGTGCGCCTTCTCGATCACCGCCATAAGGAGCTTGTGGTTCACCGGAAACTCGTGGAAATCATAGGCGCCGGCCTTCATGGCCTCTATAGCGCCCGAAAGCGGGACCCTCCCTGAAAGGAAAATGAACTCTATCTGCGGCCGGGTGGTCTTAACCTTCCTTAAAAAGCTCATGCTGTTTAGTCCGCTCAGCTTGAAGTCGGACAGCACAATGTGGATGGGTTCGGTGCGCAGGATGCGGTAGGCGTCCCTTGCCGTTTCCGCCTGGTATACTGCGAACCCTTTCTTTTTAAGATAGGTCCCCAGTTTCTCCCATTCTTTTTTCTCCTCCCCCTCGACCGCAAGTATGCTCAGCTCCACAGCTTCCTCCCCGGAATGGCCATCTGGCCGCCCCATTTCATGCCATTTTGGCCTAAGTTAGATGTTTTTAAGTAGGTATGTACGCCATTTTGGCCAGGCCTTCTACTATAAAACAGCCGCCTGCAAAAGTAAACAAAACGCGCGAATAATATATTTATTGACATTTTTAAAGATTTTTTGAATAATTGCCAGTGTGGTATGGTTTTTGTAAGTACGTTTCAATGTGAAAAAGAGCATTAAATGCAAATTAGGTCTTGAAATACCTTTTAAGAAAGGGGGGAGAAACCGGAAATGAAAAAACTCGCACTTCTGTTAATGAGCGCGCTGCTTGCAATTTCTTTCCTGTCCGTAACGGGATGCCAGAAGAAACAGGAGCAGCCCGCGGAGACCAACGCTCCGGCGGCCAATGCAACTGCTCCGGCAGCCAATGCTCCGGCAGCCAATGCTCCGGCAGCCAACGCGCCTGCGTCAAAGTAAGTCTTTTTAAAAACACCGGTGTATTAAAAAATTCGGTTGACGCAATCCGTAAAATGAATGGGGGAGGCATCTGCCTCCCCATTTCAATTCCTTTCAGAGGCGGATTTTTTTAACATTATCATCGGCTTTAGACCTCTGCCCCTGGCGGCAGGCAGCTTCTTCGCCACCTCTCCATGACTTTCTTGATAATTCGGGCGTGCGTCGTTTACAATTATGTAGACGGCAATCGTTTGCCGACGATGGTGCGCAAATAAACGATACTGACAAAACGGGAAGAGGTTTTTTTCATGTCTGACCGGCCTGCCGGCCTTCTGGAGAGAAAAGACAGGGAACTGGCGGCGATACTGGAGATTAGCCGCGTTCTTACCGCGTCTTTTGACCTTGAGGAAAACCTCGGGGCGGTCATGCGGGTGTTAAGCAGCCTGCTTGAGATGCAGCGCGGGTGTGTATTTCTTAAGGACCCCTCCTCCGAGCAGGTGCGCATCGTCGCTGCCCACGGCCTTTCGTCCGAGGAGATATTAAGGGGCAAGTACAAGATCGGAGAGGGGATAGTGGGCAGGGTCATGGAGAGCGGCAAGGCCATGTTCATCCCGAACATAGGGGAAGAGCCCAAGTTCTTGAACAAGACGGGCTCCAGGCCTGACAAAAACGGCGTATCTTTTATCTGCGAGCCTATAAAATTCAAGGACGAGATAATGGGGGTCATCACCGCCGACAGGATATATTCCGCCTCAAGTGGCGGCGTGGATGACGACATAAGGGTCCTTCAGATAGTCTCCTCCCTGATAGCGCAGTTCGTGAAGCTCTGGGGAAACTACAAGAAGGTTGAAGAGGAAAGCCGGGTCCTCAGGCGGGAACTGGCTGAGCGCTACAGCCTGCCCAACATCATAGGGGAATCGGAAAAGTTCCAGAGCGTGCTTAAGGCCATAATGAAGGTGGCCGGCACGGACACCACCGTACTGCTGCTTGGGGAGTCCGGCACCGGAAAAGAGCTGATCGCGCGCACCACGCATTACCAGAGCCCGAGGGCAAAAGGGCCTTTCGTTGCGGTAAACTGCGCCGCGCTGCCTGAAAATCTGCTTGAAGTGGAGCTTTTTGGCCAGGAAAAAGGGGCCTTCACCGGAGCTGACCGGAGGAGAACGGGCAGGTTCGAAGCGGCAAACGGCGGGACCATCTTTCTTGATGAGATAGGCGAGCTCCCGCTCGTGCTCCAGGCCAAGCTTTTGAGGGTGCTCGAGGAAAAGACGTTTGAGCGAGTGGGCTCTTCGAGGAGCATGAAGGCGGACGTGAGGATCATCGCCGCGACGAACCGCAACCTTGAGGAGGAGGCCCGGAAGGGCGCTTTCAGGGCGGACCTCTACTGGAGGCTTAACGTTGTCTCCATAGTGTTGCCCCCGCTGCGCGAAAGACAGAAGGACGTCCCCCTCCTGGTGGACTTTTATCTCAAGAAGTTCAACATGGCTTACGGGAAAAACGTAAGGGCAGGCTCCACTGCAATGGAAAGCATGTCCAAATATCCATGGCCGGGCAATGTCCGCGAGCTGGCAAACACTATCGAACGGCTCGTGATAATGGCCGAAAAGGACGTGCTTGAGCCCGGGGACCTGCCTTATAATCTGGTTGCCGAAGGCTCCGTCATGCCCCAGGGGCACATATTTGATTCCGACACATCCCTGGGCGCCGAGGTAAAGAACCTGGAACGGCAGAGGATAATAAAGGCGCTAAGGGAAAACAACTTCATCCAGCAGAAAACGGCTTTCGCGCTTGGCATTACTCCAAGGAAGCTTGCCTACAGGATAAAGAAATACCGCATAGACCTGGCCGCCGTGAGATAAAAAAGAAAACAAAAAAACCCTTCCAAGAAGATCACACTTTGTTCCCCGGACTCTGCCCGTTTTGGCGCCTCTCCGGTTGCATTTGAAATAAAAAGCACGCTGCGCGGGAATTCCCGGAGATTTCATTCGTATCCGCACGTAACCTATTGTAAAAATGTATTCTTTTGTATTAATATTCGCCGGTAGTCTACTTTTGGGAACAGTTTTTCAATGAGAGGGAGGGTTCAGGAATGGCAAGACTTAGCGCAAGATGCAAGGCCCGCATACCTGTAGTGATCATAGTGAAAGGGCACGACGGAAATCTGCAGTCGGTAACCTCCAACCTGGGTCTTGGCGGCGCTTTCATAAATTCCTCCACGTCCCTGCCCGAAAATACCCCTGTAAGGCTCCGCGCGCCCCTGCCAAAGGGGGAACTGGAGGTGGAGGGGAGGGTTTTAAGGCAGGAGCAAGACGGCGTGGCGGTCAAATTCCTTGAGGTCGGAGAGCAGGAGAAGTCCGCCCTCTGGGAATACATCAGGGAAAACATGGAAAAGACCTCCTGTCCCTTCTGCGGCGCGGCTTTGCAGGAGGATGGCGCAAGGTGCGCAAACTGCGGGATGAAGACGGATTTGGCCCAGCCTGCGTACGGGGGCAAATATTACGATGAACATGTCTCTTACTGGTGCACTATGCTGGATTTGGAAACGGACCGGTTTCTGGGCACAATGGATAAGCTGGAGGCCGAACTTCTCGGGGATGAATATGAGCATGACAGAGTTTTGAAAAAAACCCATGAAGCAATTGACGAAATGATGGGCTTTTGCGCCAAATTCGAGCAAAAAGTCCGTGATAGAGAGTTGATAGCCAAAAAAAAAGAAGAATTCAAAAGTAAAACCGCTTATATGCTTTGCAAAAGCTGGTTTATGAATCATGCGCGCATATGGCCCCAGGGCTATCAGGGCGACTACAAGATGCTCGATAACATTTACAGAAACATCCCACTTTCGACTGGAATCGGCTATTTTATCGATTGTTATTTTACTTCATATTCTCTTTCAAGGGCTGTCAGGGGAAGGCTCAAAAAAGCTGTCGAGATTCTTGGTGGTGAATTCCGAAAAACAAAAGGGAAGCGTTTTTTTGATATAGGATGCGGGTCCAGCCGGGATCTTTTTGAGATGGCACAAAATATAAATGCCTCAGATGTTCAGGTTACCTGTATAGACATTGATGAGGATGCTCTGGCTTTCACAATGGATCGTCTTACGTACGCAGGGCTTGGCAATCATCTGCACATCAGGAAATATAACGTTGCCCGGATGATAAACCGCGATAGAAATCTCAGAGAATTCGGGAAACAGGATGTCATTTACAGCGCTGGAGTTTTCAATTACCTGCCGGATAATCTGATCTTAAATCTGATAGGCGCGCTTTATGAAATGCTGGATTCTGGCGGCAAAATGGTGATTGCATTTGAGGATGCCATGGAATACAGGCCTCAAGAAGTGCATTGGCTGGTGAACTGGGATTCGTTTTTGCAGCGCACTGAAGCGGACTGCCGGGCGCTTTTCAAAACTGCCGGCTTCCCTGGGATTGCTATCGAACGGGACGAAACAGGAGTTATCATGTTCTGCATGCTTGAGAAGAATGGCAATCACTGATATCCACCCGTCTCAAAAAGAAATTTATATAAACGAAAACATACTTCGTTCAGCTTGTTACTGGATGAGCCTCATGTGTATTATCGGGGCTTTTCTTTTTCTCGTTTTTGCAATTGTTGATTATTTCATGTCGCCTGCCAATTTCATATTTTTCTTTCTGCTAAGGTGCTTGGTTGCCATAAGCTTGTTTACCATATCCGGCATCACTTTTGCCGTAAACAGAAAAAAGGTCAAGAAAGGAATTCTCTTTTTTTTAATTCTGTTAACGACCGCTATCACCGCAGGTTCAATAGAAATAATGGTTCTCAGGTTGGGCGGTTCAAGCTCTTCCTATTACGCGGGTCTTATACTTGTTATCATAAGTGTCCTCGGATTCCTTCCACTGAACTTTACCTTGTCTGTGGCCAGTGCAGGATTGGTTTATCTTATTTATATAGTCCCACTCATTATGAAGGATGGAATACCTGATGTGCCCATGTTCATCAATAACAATACTTTTCTTGTGTCAACTATAATGCTTGGCCTCGCATGGCGCCTACTTAACCAGAAAAAAAATATTGAGACACTTGGGCTCCAATACGATTTGGATCAGGAGAAAAAGCAGCTGGAGACCTATTCCACCCAGCTTGAGCGCCTGGTGGAGGAGCGAACCAGGGAGCTCAACAAATCCGAGCTCATGTTCCGCTCCCTTTTCCAGAACGCCCAGGACGGCATCCTTATCATGGACCGGAAAGGAAAGATACTGGATGTGAACAAGGCGCTCTGCGATATCCACGGCTTTGACCAGAGCGCGCTTACCGGCGCCAACATCGTTCTGCTCGAGACCGAGGAGAACGAGACCTTTTTCAGGGAGCGCATGGAAAGGATATTAAACGGGGAGGCGCTGCTTTACGAGACGCGCCACTACCGCAAGGACGGCACCAAGATATCCCTCGAGGTCAGCTCCAAGGTAATAGAGGTCGACGGCCGCAAGCTCATACAGTCCTATTACCGGGACGTAACGGAAAAAAAGAAGATGCAGGCCCAGCTGGTCCACTCCCAGAAGATGGACTCCATAGGGCAGCTTGCGGGAGGCATCGCCCATGACTTCAACAACATACTTACCTCGATCCTTGGCTTTACGGAGCTTATCCTTCTGAAAGAGGACCTTGACGAGGAGATTTCCGGCAAGGTAAGGACGATAGACAAGGTCTCGAGGCAGGCGGCCCAGATGGTCTCCAAGCTGCTTAGTTTCGCAAGGAGGGGATATTTCGAGGCCGTGCCTTTCAGCGCCGACAAGGCTGTAAGCGACACCCTGGACATGATCGCAAGGCTCATACCTGAGAACGTGACCCTTGCAAAGCGGCTCCAGGCGCCGCTTGCCGTGGTTAAGGGAGACATAAACATGATGGACCAGGTGGTCATGAACCTGGTCATAAACGCAAGGGACGCGATGCCGGGGGGCGGCACGCTCACCGTGGAGACTTCCGTGACCGCCCTTGCGGCGGGCGATCTGGACATCGGCGCCGATGTGGAGCCGGGAGAGTATGTGAGCATACTCGTAAGGGACACCGGGACAGGGATCCGGGAGGCAGATATCCATCACATATTCGAGCCTTTTTTCACCACCAAGGAGAAGGGCAAGGGAACGGGCCTTGGGCTTGCCATGGTCTACGGCATAGTGAAGGAGCACCAGGGGTATATAACGGTTAAAAGCAGGCAGGGCCATGGGTCCGATTTTAATGTCTACCTGCCGCTGTACCAGAAAAAAAGCCGGGGGGAAAACAGTCAGACGGTCATCTCGGCCAGGGCCGTCTCCAGCGGCGGGCCGCCTGCCGCCGAATGCGGCGGGGGAAAAACCATTCTTGCCGTGGACGACGAGGCCCCGGTGCTTGATTTCTTAAAGGAAACCCTCTCGGGCAAGGGCTTTAACGTCATCACAATGGGCAGCCCCCTTGAAGCCCTGGACCTTTACAGGGAAAAAAAGGACGTCATAGACCTGGTTATAACCGATATGGTCATGCCCTCGATGGACGGAGGCCAGCTTGCATGGAGCATCAGGAGCATCAACCCCCAGGCAAGGATAATAGCCATAACGGGGTACAATGCAAACGGGGACGACCGGAACATAGACGCCCTCATAAAAAAGCCGTTCACAGGCTCCAGGCTCCTGCAGGCGGTAAGGGAAACCCTGGACAGCCAGAACAAATAAAATAGGTTCTTCAGTGAATCCTGTGGGAGCGAATACTGGCCGCCTGCACACGAAATCTGTAGAGACTGAAAAAGAGGGGCTTTAGAGGAACGGCGCCGGGCCCTCGGGGTTAGAGGAGCGGTATATGCGCTCAAAGGAAGGAGCGGCGACGGAAAACGCCTCCACCACCCTTGGGTCGAAATGTCCGGGCAGGGTACGGCCATCGCCTTCAAGTATCACACGCACCGCTTCCCTGTGGCTCATCGGGGGCTTGTATGGCCGTCTGCTGACCAGGGCGTCGTACTGGTCGCATATCATCACTATCCTGCCTTCTATGGGGATATCCTCGCCCTTCAGGCCCCTGGGGTATCCCGTTCCGTCCCATCTCTCATGATGGTTCAGGGCGATGAGCGCCGCCATCTGCATCTTGGGATGCCGGGAGCCCTTTAGTATATTTTCACCCATGATGGTATGGGTCTTGATGATCTCGAATTCCCCGGCTGACAGGGAGCCCCTTTTAAGCAGGATGTTGTCCGGTATCCCTATTTTCCCTATATCGTGAAGAGGAGAGGCAAAGGAGATGGCCTCCACGAAATTCGCAGGCATGTCCAGCGCCTGGGCCATAATGCTTGAATAAAGCCCTATGCGGATATTGTGCGCCCCGGTCTCGTTGTCCTTGTACTCCGCAACGGTCGTAAGGCACCGGGCCATCTCATTGTTCAGGCCTCTGACCATCGAGAGCGCCTCGGCAAGCTCCTTCGTCCTTTCATTGACGGTCTCCTCTAGCATCCTCTTGTAGTCCGTTTCCATGCGGATGAGCCTGTTGTACTCGACCGCCCTCTCAATGGAGTGCAGCACATGCACGGACTGATAGGGCTTTACAATGAAATCGAAGGCGCCTTTCTTTACCGCGGTTATGGCAACGTTCATGTCGGCATGGCCGGTCATGAGTATAACGGGTATCTCGGGATGGCGGCGGCGTATCTCCTCAAGCAGGTCCAGGCCGGAGACGACGGGCATCTTGATGTCGGCAAGCACAACGTTCACCCGGAGGGATTCAAGTGTCTTTGCCGCGTCCTGCGCCCCGCAACATGCGATCACCGGGTAGCCCTGGTCTTTCAGCAGACATGAAAGCGCATCCAGGATGAAAGGCTCGTCATCTACCACAAGGATGGCGCTTTCGCTTTTTTCCCCCTGCCCGTTCATCGGCCCTTTCCAAAAGGTGGTTTTGTTTTATTTATAAAAGATATTTGAAAGTATACAAAAGGGCTGAAAAAACTTTCAATGCCACGGGCATTTTTGTTTTAGTTCTTCCGGTAAAAGGCGAAGAAAGATTCCCGTCGTGGCGGGAACGGCGGCGGGAAATTTCTGAACCAAATGTAAAGAAGTGTTAGGGACAGGACACTGGAAAAAAGAATTTACTTTTAAAAAAACACCCGTGGAAAACCGTGATAAACTTGTGCTATGAAGCTGGTTTCTTTCAGCCTCAAGCCGGTTGCGCCCTTCAGGTTGGACTATACGGCATGGGCACTCAGAAGGAGACCGGACAACATCGTTGACCGCTGGGAAGGCGGGCGATACATAAGGGTGTTAAGTTTTGACGGGGAGGTCTTTTCCGTTTCGGTGGTCCAACCGGGGGACGCCTGGCACCCCCTGCTGGAGGTGAAAGTGGAAGGGAAAAGGATATCCGGGGCGGACATAAAAAAAATAGGGGACAGGCTCACCAGGATGCTTGGCCTTGGGGCCGGCCTGACGGATTTTTATGCCCTGGCGGCTAAAGACCGCCGCCTGGCCCCCCTGGTCGAGGAATTTTACGGAGTAAAGCCTCCCCGTTTTGGAAGCGTCTTTGAGGCCCTGATAAACGCGGTGGCCTGCCAGCAGATGTCTCTCCTGGTCGGCATAAGGCTTTTAAACAGGCTTGCCCAGGCCTGCGGCAAGGTCTTTGCGGGCCCACCCGCGGCATATGCGTTCCCGTCCCCGGCAGGGCTGGCGCAGGCCGGCGCGCAGGCCCTGCGCGCCCTCGGCTTCAGCAGCAGGAAGGCACAGTACATCATAAGCATCTCCCGTTTCGCCCTGGAGCGGGGCGACGGCTCTCAATCCGGGCTTGAGGAGCTGGAGGCGCTGCCTGACGAGGAGGCGGCGGCGGCGCTTTTATCGCTCAAGGGAGTAGGGCGGTGGAGCGCGCAATACGTACTTCTGCGCGGGATGGGCAGGCTTGGGGTTTTTCCCGGGGACGACGTGGGCGCACGGGCAAGGCTTGCGGAATGGCTGGGGATAAAGATCCCGCTTGACTACGAAGGCGTCAGGCGCATCGCCGCCCGGTGGCATCCATACGGCGGCTTGATATATTTCCATCTGCTTCTTAAAAGTCTCAGGGCAAAGGGCTTTTTGCCAATTGAAAGGGAGGAGGTTTCTGTGTGAGCTCAGGCATAACCGTATACACCATCGGCCATTCCACTCGGTCCGGCAGGGATGTGATCAATTTGCTTAAAAAAGAAGGCATCAAAGCGGTAATTGATGTGCGCTCGGTGCCCAGGTCCGCCTTCAACCCTCAATTTAACAGTGATATTTTCCCGGGGGAGCTTTCAAAGGAGGGCATAGAATACATATATATGAAAGGTCTGGGCGGGCTCAGGAAACCTGAAAAGGACTCGGTAAATACCGGCTGGAACAACGCCTCCTTCCGGGGTTTTGCCGATTATATGCAGACGCCGGAGTTCGAGCAAAACATCGAGGAGCTCCTGAAGACAGCCTCCCAGAAGAAGGTGGCCATAATGTGCGCGGAGGCGGTCCCCTGGCGCTGCCACAGGCTCCTGATATCGGACGCCCTTACCGTGCGCGGGGTAAAGGTGGAGCATATAATGGGGGTGAAGGGGTTGCAGGCCCATGAGCTTACCCCCTTTTTAAAGGCGGAAGGGACGAAAATAACCTATCCTGGTGGGGAAATGGCGGGCCCCGGAGAGGCAATAGCGGGCAGGACCGTGAAAGGGAAAAAAGGCGGATAAGTGGTATATACTAGTTCATGCGAGGCAGCCTTGTTTCCGCGGCGCTTTTACTGGTCTTGTCCGCATTAGCGGTCCTCATCGTCTCCTGCGCCCCTGCCGCGACCCCCGCTTTGCCGGTGCGCCAGCCAGCGCCAAGGCCCGTGAAGGTAGCGCTTGTCCTTGGGGCCGGGGCGGCCAGGGGGTTTGCCCATATAGGGGTCATAAAGGTGCTCGAAGAAAACCACGTCCCCATAAACATGGTCTTTGGCACCAGCGCGGGCAGCCTGGTGGGCAGCCTGTTTGCCTACGGCTACAGCCCCTATCAGCTTCAGAAGATGGCAATTTCTATCAAAAAAAGCGACCTGGCCGACTTTGCGCTGCCTGACGGCGGATTCATAAAGGGGCAGAAGCTCCAGGACTTCGTGGACCGTGCAGTCAGGTACACGCCCATGCAGAAGCTTAAGATCCCGTTCTATGCCGTTTCCACGGACATAAACACCGGTAAAGAGGTGGTCTTCGGCAAGGGAGACACGGGGATGGCCGTAAGGGCAAGCTGCTCCATACCGGGTATATTCCAGCCTGTGGATATCGGCGGCCAGATGTACGTTGACGGAGGGGTCACCTGCCCGCTGCCGGTTGAGGAGGCCAGGAGGTACGGGGCAGACCTTGTCATAGCGGTTGATATATCGTCAGACATGGATACCAGCCGGCCGGACGGCATAATGGGCATCCTCTTCAAGACCGTGGACGTCATGTATGCGGAGCTTGAGAAGGAAGACGCCTCGAAGGCGGACGTCCTTATCAGGCCCAGGGTGGGCATGATCGGTTCGGGAGATTTTTCAAAAAGGGACCTGGCCATCATGGAAGGCGAAAAAGCGGCATGGAAGGCGATGCCGGAAATAATGAGGAAGCTGAACGCGCTTAAAGCGGAAGGAAGGCCAGCCGGCTATTCCTTGTCTTTGGCCAGGTAAATGGTCTGGGTGGGGAACGCGAAAGCTATGCCCCGCTTTGCGAACTCCTCCATGATGGAAAAATTTATTTCCTGCTGTATGTCCATGTATTTGTTGTAGTCGCTGCTCATGACGTGATAGACCGCCTGGAAGGTGAGGCTTGACGCGTCCAAAGAGAAGAAATGTGCCCGCTCGAAAACCGTGTCCCCGGCGCCTTTTATCGCGGCCTCGATGATCTGCGGTATGTCCTTGAGGTCTTTGAGGCCGGTGTCGTAGGTTACCCCGATATTGAACTGGATGCGCCGGTCCCGCAGGGACTTATAGTTCCTGAGGCGGGAGGAGGTCAGGTCGCTGTTTGCGAATACGAGGAGCTCGCCGCTCAGGCTCCTTATGCGGGTCGTCTTTATCCCCACGTGTTCCACCGTGCCCATCAGGTCGCTGCTTATGGTGATAAAATCATTAAGCTCGAAGGGCCTGTCAAAAAGGATAACAAAATAGCTGAATACGTCCTTCAGGACGCCCTGGGCGGCAAGGGCGATAGCGACGCCGCCAAGCCCGAGGCTGGCAACGAGCGTTGAGATGTGGAAACCCAGGTTTTCAAGCAGGAAAATGACCCCAAGGGCCCAGACGGCCACCTGTATTACGGGGAAAAGTTTTTCGAATATCTTCTGTTTTGTCTCGTCCTCTTTCTTCTTCCAGTAGAAGCCCGCGCTGTGCCTGATGACAGCTATGAAAAACCTGATTGCAAGCAGGGTAAGAAGGACAGCTGCCGCGATATTAAAGCCCCTTAAGAAGCGCCTGGAAAGACTCAGGCGGGTGACGGACACATAGAAGACGCCCAGATAGGCTATGGGCATCACCGCTTTTTCGATCCCGGCCACGACAAGGTAGTCTATTTCAGCTTTGGCCTTTTTTGCCCAGGCCTTGAGCCGGTTCAGAAAAACGTGCCTGAATATCCACAATATGAGAAATCCGCCAATGATAACGGCAAGACTTGCCACGTAACCAGAAACGGCATTGCCGGCCAGTTTATATTTCAGGATATTTTCAGCCACCGCGGACCCCGAATGCGCCAGATTTTTAATTGACCCCCATGATAACTCCTGCTCCGGCCGGATTACAAGAAGATCTGACCGGAAAAAAGCCTTTTAAATTATATCAGAGGAGACCGGGTCAGAGGCGGGCAGGGCGCATCCCCGGCGTTAGTGCGGGGTCTCGCAAATTCCTTTACATAACAGCTTCGAGCAGCTTTGGAAAAATCGCAATGCTGCGTTCATTTGAGTCGTCATTCCGGCCTGATTTATTCTGTTTGCAAATAAAAATAAAAACGGGCGTAATCCTTCCTGCCGTAAAAGGCGAAGAAGGATGCCCGTCGTTGCGGGAATGACCGGCAAAAAATTTCTGAGCCAAATGTAAAGGAGTGTTAGGGACAGGACACTAGTGTGGTGAGTCAGAAATAACCGTCATAAGTCTGTCATTCCGGCTTGTCCGGAATCGTCCTTTAAAGATTGATTCCCGGCGCGCTCCGCTTGCGGGAATGACAACAAATTAATGCTAAAAATTTTTGAAACGCCATACTAGCTAGTGTAGTGAGTCATAAATTCCCTTGCATAAAAGGTCATTCCGGAGGTTGTAATCCGGAATCCAGTTACGTTAAGCCCTTTACGGCAAAGCCGCTGTCCAGGGAGCGGCTAAAGACAGGCCGGTATGACGAAAAACTGCAGTACAACGCTCGCATTTCCGGGACAATGACCCAAAAACACTCCTGAACCAAATGTAAAGAAGCGTTGGACCCAGTACACTAGAAAGCGGCCTTGTTCCTGCCGGATTTTTTGGCGTTATAGAGGGCCATGTCCGCCCGCCTGACCATGTCGTTTGCGTCGGAGCTGCCCTCATAGGCCGCTATCCCCAGGCTCAGGGTGGTTTTAAGGGTGATCTCTTCGGGGTATTTTATCTCCTGCACCCGCTGGCGCAGCCTTTCGGCGAATTCGGAGGCGCCCTCAAGCGGCGTCTGGGGCAGGATGAGCAGGAACTCGTCCCCCCCGAAACGGCCCATGATGTCCGTCTTTCTAAGTGAGCCTGCAAGCGCCTGCGCCATGATGCGCAGCACCTTGTCGCCCGCGGCATGCCCGAATGTGTCGTTGATCTGCTTGAAGCGATCGAGGTCGCATATTATAAGGGAAAGCTGGATGTTGTATCTCCTGGCCCTGTCCAGTTCGTAGTCAAGCCTCTCCATGATGGCCCTCTTGTTGAGCACCATGGTAAGCTCGTCGGTCTTCGAAAGGCGCTCGAGCTTTTCTATCAGCTGGTGTCTTTCCTCCTCGGCCACCTTCCTGTCCGTTACGTCGCGCATGTACTCTATCACATGGGAGACCTGCGAGTTGGCGTCCAGCAGAGGATAGGTGTATATCTCCACCCAGCGGGTGGCTCCGTCCGGAAGGAGCAGGAGTTTTTCTTTCGCGCAGGGATTGGCGGAAAGCATTGTCTTCTGGACCACGCAGTCCTCACAAACGCCGGTCTTGCCCTCGATCTCGTAACATCTGCCGGAACCGGTCAGCTCCTCCACGGAGCGGTTTTTAAGCGCCGCATATTCGCTGTTTACCTTTATCATCCGGTAATCGTTCGAGAAGATGCTGAAGGGGTCCTGTATGCTGTCAAAGATATCGTTCAGAAAACCGGTGGACCTCCTCAGTGCGTCCTCCGTGCGCTTCTGCTCCTTGAGCACAAAGTACACAACAACAGACGAGATAACGGAGGCGATGACAAGGGCATCGAGCGCCCCGGCGATGAGCAGGCCGGCGCTCAGCCTCCCGAGCGCCACAAGGCTTATGACCGAATCCAGCAGGGCCGCAACGATCTCGGCAGCCAGGACGGAACCCCACACCAGGTTCCAGGGGTTCGAGGAATTGAATTTTTCAAGGAGATTTTTTCTGTCAGGCATCAGCCGCCGTCCCGCCTTTCCGTTTCAGGCAAAGGGCGCGAAAACAAAACACCCCCAGCTCTGTAACAAGCCCGCAAGGGCGCAGCGCGGCAGGGTTTTTTGGCCTTTCCGTCCATTCAGACCCTTCTCCCACACGACTCCCACGCGTTATTATAAAAAACTGGCAGTCCGAATACAACAGCGGGCAGCTGCCCGCTCATCGCTTCTCTCCAGGAGCAGGCGGCAGCCCCACAAAAAATCTGAACGCGGCCTTGGCAGCCCTCCTGTACGCAATGACCCTTGACTATGCCCGCCCGTTTGATAGCTTATGGATAACGAAGGGGATTGGCGGTCAGAAGGAGGTCACAATCATGACCGTAAGACAGTTCATGAACAAACATATCGTCTCGCTTCAGCCCTCGGCCACCTTGCGGGAGGCCGCCCTGAAGATGCAGGAAAAAAAGATAGGCTCCATAATAATCGAGGAGAACATGAAGATCAAAGGGATACTGACGGACAGGGACATAGCCCTTGCCGTGGCGGCCGACAGGAAAGACGCAGGCTCCACGTGTGTCTGCGACATAATGGTGCAGGACCCTATAACCGTTGATGCGGACGCCGACCTCGATTCCGCCCTGAGGATAATGAACAGGGCTAACGTCAGGAGGCTCCCGGTACTTGAAAACGGCAAGCTGGCGGGCGTCATATCCTCGGCCGACGTGGCCCAGGCCATGAAAGGCGAGCTGAACCAGTTCATGGAGCTTGAAGAGACCTACACCAGCGCAAAAGGATAGAAAGGAAGACGCCGGAAAAACCGGAGAAAACAAAAAACAAAAACAAAAAAATCAAAAGACCAATCCCCTTTTTCCTCTCCGGTCCATCCGAAACCGGCAGAGCTCCGTGACATTAATACTCGGGCATCCGCATTCAAAAGGTTGGCCGCTCAGCCCGCTTTGTCTTTCAACCCCTTGATTAGATTCTGTTGCGGAAGCGCTTTTCAAGGGTTATGCCGTTGTCTTAAGGCTGTCATTCCCGGGGTAGTAATCGGGAATCCAGGGACTTTTGTTTTTAAAATCAAAGGCAAAGCCGCTGGATTCCCGATTAAGACATGCGGGAATGACAAACCGCGAGGCTTTGTTAACGCAAAGTTTAGTAAGTCTGGTCAGGGCGCGGCTTACGGGTTCCAGATGTACATGAATCTGACCCCGGGTTTGGGCCATATGGAGCCTGTGTAGAGCGAAAGCAGGCCCCCGTCCGCGGCTCCGAGGCCTGCGGCCGAGTAAACGGTGGGCTTGTATTGCGATGGGCGCGCGTATGTCACCACCCGCGCCTCCTTTATCCCAAGACGCTTTTTCATGCCGGCTATGGCGTCATCCAGGTATGCCTCCCGGTCTATGAGCCCTGCCTTCAGCGCCTGGTCCGCGGTGAAGATGCGCCCGTCGGCAAGCGCCAGGAGCTGCTGCCTTGTAAGGCCGGTGTTTTTCTTCCTGTTTTTGCCTACGACCTCTATGAACCGGCTAAAAAGGTTGTTTATGATACCCTGGAGCATCGCCTTTTCCTTGGGGGTGCTCGGGCGGAAAGGCGACCAGAAATCCTTTTCCGCTCCGGATTTGTAGGTTTCCTCCCGGACGCCCACCTTTGACATGAGCCCCTCGATATCGAACTTCATCGCTATGACGCCTATGCTTCCGGTAAGCGCCGTGGGGCTTGCGATTATCCGGTCGGCCGACTGGGCCACGTAATAGCCCCCCGACGCCCCGATATCCATTATATATGCGTACACCGGCACCTTCTTCTTTTTCTTGAAGGCCATTATCTCATGATAGATGACGTCGCTTGCCGTGACCCCGCCGCCCGGGGAATTGATCCTTATTATGAGGCCTGCGATGTTTTTGTCAGCCTGGGCCTTCACCAGCGCCTCCTTGAAGTAGGCGACCGGGGAAGGCTGGGGCATGGTCCCTATGCCCCCCCTTTTGCCGCTGAAGGAGATGACCCCGTCCAGGTCCAGAAGCAGTATCTTGGGGCGCCCCCGCCCCTCGACCAGTGTTTCCTCTAGGGGCTTTGTTTCCGGGGAGATGGAGATGCTTACGCACGATGCGAGCATGAGCAGGACCGGTATGAGAAGCAGGAAAGAAAAAGGAATTTTTTCTTTTGCTTTTTTTGAGGCCTTTTTTTTCATGGCGGGGCTCCTGGCGCTGGATTTTACTGTTTTTTTAAGCTATTCAGATTATATCAAAAAATTGGCGGCGGGCCTGTCCCCAAGGGCAGCGAGCGAACCGCGGAAAATCAGTTCTTCCTTACATTCGGTTCCCGTGAGGAATAAAATCTTCTCTCTTTTTCTAAAAGGCCCCGTATTTCGGGTTATAATTACTCCAAGAAAATGCGCTATGTGGTTTTAGGGACAGCAGGGCACATAGACCACGGCAAAAGCACGCTTGTGAAGGCGCTTACCGGCACGGACCCCGACAGGCTGAAGGAAGAGAAGGAAAGGGGCATAACCATAGACCTTGGTTTTGCCAACCTGGACTATCCCGGGGCCGGCCTGACGGTGGGCATTGTCGATGTTCCCGGGCATGAAAGGCTCATCAGGAACATGCTGGCCGGGGCCGGGGGGATAGACATCGTGCTGCTAGTGATCGCGGCGGACGAGGGGATAATGCCCCAAAGCCGGGAGCACCTGCAGATCTGCGAGCTCCTCAAGATAAGCAGGGGGCTGGTGGCGCTTACGAAGGCGGATCTGGTTGAAAAGGACTGGCTTGAGCTTGTGGCCGGAGAGGCCAGGGATTTCGTAAAGGGGAGCTTTCTTGAAGGGGCCCCGGTAATACCGGTTTCCGCCAGGTCCGGGCTGAACATAGACCTTTTAAAGGAAAAGATAAAAGAGATAGCCCTTGAAGTGAAGGAGAAGCAGACCGGGGGGCTTTTCAGGCTTCCGGTTGACCGGGTTTTTACGCTGAAGGGGTTTGGCACGGTAGTCACCGGCACAGCCCTTTCAGGCACGGTGCGCGCCGAGGAGCAGGTCCAGATACTGCCCAAGGGGATCGAGACCAGGATAAGGGGCATTCAAAGCCACGGCAAGCCCGTAAAAGAGGCGTTTGCGGGGCAGAGGGTGGCCCTCAACCTTCAAGGGGTTGAAAAGGACGAGCTTGAGCGGGGGGATGTGGTGGTAAGCCCGGGCAGGTTCCAGCCTGTCACCGCCATGGATGTGAAAATAGAGCTTTTGCCCGGCGCGCCTGTCATAAAAAGCGGCGCCAGGGTGCATTTCCATCTGGGCACCTCGGAGAAGGTGGCCAGGGTTGTCCTCTACGACAGGCAGGAGCTTAAGGGCGGGGAGTCCTCTTACGCCCAGGTGAGGCTCACCGGCCCGGTTGTGGCCCAGGGAATGGACAGGTTCGTTATCCGCCGCCTCTCGCCGCTTGAGACAATGGGCGGAGGCTCGGTCCTTGACCCCAGGCCCGTCCGCAGAAAAAAAGGCATGGGGCTTGAAGACCTGGAGATATACGAAAAGGGCTCACTGAAGGAAAAGCTCTCCAGGAAGATCCTGAGCTCCGCGCTCAAGTCCATAAGCAGGGCGGAGCTTGAGGGGTGGATACGGGCGGAGGTAAAGGAGGTAGGCAGGGCGCTTGATGAGCTTCAGAAAGAAAAGGCGATACTGCCTGCCGGCGAGGGCGCCTTCGTTCATGCAAACACCTTTCTGGCCTTCAGACAGGCAGCCATGGACATTGCCGGTCAGTTCCACAGGAAAAACCCGCTCCGGCCTGGCATACCTAGAGAGGAGCTGAGGGCGGAGCTCAAGGCGGACCAGAAGGTCTTCTCCGGGCTGCTGCCCCTGGTGCGCGAGCTTGTCTCCGAGAAGGATTCCGTGAGGCTGGCCTCTTTCCAGGCCGCCCTGAGTGGCAAGGACGAGCAGCTCAGGGGGAAGATAATCAGGGAACTTGAGGCCGCCGGGTTTCAGCCTCCGGAGAAAAGCGAGCTGGCAAAAAAGCTGGCCCTGGACGAAAAAAGGCTTACGGACGTGCTCCGGCTCATGGACAAGGAAGGCGCAATCGTAAGAATAAACGAGACCCTTTATCTGCCCGTCTCCGTTTTCCAGAAGATGATCGCCCTGCTTAAGGGGTTTTTCGCCAAAAAACCGGAGATGGCTGTCTCCGAGTTCAGGGACGTCCTTGGCACCACAAGGAAATACGCCCTGCCCTATCTTGAATATCTGGATTCCCATAAATTTACCATGCGCGTCGGGGACACGCGAAAACCGCTGAAAGGGCTTCAGTAGCGTTCCGTATCTTTTTATAAGCAGCCCTTGAGCAATTTTTCTCCGTGCCAGAATGACTCTCATGCCCGTGAGCCAGGCGCTTCCCTGATCGCGCATCATTCCAAAAGTCAAGCCCTGAAGCTTGCGGACTGTGGAAAAATATTTCATTCTCCTGTTAAAATCTACAGTTAATTTTTTAGGGGAGGAATTTTCGTCTAATGGATCTGAAGGGACAAGTGGCTTTTGTTACCGGCGGGGCCAGGGGGATAGGGCGGGCCATCGCCGAAGAGCTTGCGGCAAGGGGCGCAAAAGTGGCACTGGGGGACCTGAACCCGCAGGAGGCCGCCGCCACCGCCGATGCCATGAAGGCTACGGGGGCTGATGCCTGCTCCTACGGGCTTGATGTCTCAAAGGAGCAGGACGTCGAGAAGACCTTCGAGGCGGTCAAAAACGATCTGGGCAGGCTCGACATCCTTATAAATAATGCGGGCATCACCAGGGACGGGCTCCTCATGAGGATGAAGCCCGAGGACTGGGACCTGGTCATCAACGTGAACCTGCGCAGCATGTTTTTATGCAGCAGGGAGGCGGTAAAGATAATGTCCCGCCAGAGGTACGGAAGGATCGTGAGCATCTCCTCTGTGGTGGCCTTCATGGGAAACCCCGGGCAGGCAAACTACAGCGCCTCGAAGGCGGGGATGGTTGGGCTCACGAAGACCATAGCTAAGGAGTATGCGGGCAGGGGCATAACCGCCAACGCCGTGGCCCCGGGCTTCATAGTTACGGCCATGACGGAAAAACTGCCGGAAGAGGTCAGAAACCAGATGCTGGCCTCGATACCCTCCGGCAAGTTCGGAACGCCTCAGGACGTGGCCCGCGCGGTATCTTTTTTCTGTTCGCCTGACACCGGTTACATAACAGGGCAGGTCATACATGTAAACGGCGGCATGTACATGTGACCGCCGTGTTCCCGGAAACAAAAAAAATAAAATAGCATTTATCAAGGAGGTAACGCCTAATGGTAGAGCAGAGCGTTAAGGAGATCATAGCCAAACAGTTGGGAGTGGATATCGCGGAGGTAAAGCCGGAGGCCTCTTTTGTGGAGGACCTGGGGGCGGACTCCCTTGACACGGTGGAGCTTGTGATGGCGTTTGAAGAGGGGTTCGACATAGAGATACCCGACGAGGACGCAGAGAAGATAGTAAAGGTGCAGGACGCCGTGGATTACATAAAGAAGAAAAAAGGTGAATAAGTAGCAGCCAGATGAAACGGAGAGTCGTTGTAACAGGACTGGGTCTTGTTTCCCCTCTTGGGATAGGGACCGAGGCGACGTGGAAAGGGCTCGTTGAGGGCCGCTCCGGAATCGGTAAGATAACGCAGTTCGACGCGGCCGCTTTTCCCACGCAGATAGCCGGGGAGGTGGAAGGCTTTGTCCCCGAGGATTTCGTTGAGGCCAAGGAAGTAAAGAAGATGGACCGTTTCATCCAGTTCGCGATGGCCGCCGCGGGATTTGCCGTTGCGGACTCGGGGCTGGTGGTAGACGCATCCAACGAGGAGCGCGTGGGCGTCATGATAGGGGCCGGCATGGGGGGCCTGGGCACGATAGAGCGCTATCACCAGGTATATCTGGAAAAAGGCCCCAGGCGCATAACCCCTTTCTTCATACCGATGCTGATAATAAACCTGGCATCTGGCAGCGTTTCGATAAAATTCGGTGCCAAGGGGCCGAACTCCGCCGCCGTCACCGCCTGCGCCACGGGCAGCCACTCCATAGGCGAGGCCTTCCGGGTGATACAGTACGGGGATGCGGACGCCATGATAGCTGGCGGCACGGAGTCCGTTATAACCCCGATGGCCATTGGCGGCTTTAACGCGATGAAGGCCCTGTCCACAAGGAACGACGACCCCGCCGGGGCCTCCCGGCCTTTCGATTCCGAAAGGGACGGCTTTGTGATGGGCGAAGGGGCCGGCGTCCTGGTGCTTGAGGAACTGGAGTCCGCCCGCCGCCGGGGCGCGCGCATTTATGCCGAGCTTGTGGGCTTTGGCATGAGCTCCGACGCCTACCATATAACATCACCCGCTCCGGACGGAAACGGCGCGGCCAGGTGCATGGCAAACGCGCTCAGGGACGCGGGCATACCTGCCCAGGAGGTGGACTATGTGAATGCGCACGGGACCTCCACCAAACAGGGCGACGAGATAGAGACGGCGGCGATAAAGAAGGTGTTTGGCAGCCATGCGGGGAAGCTGGCCGTAAGCTCCACGAAGTCCATGACGGGCCACCTGCTTGGCGCGGCCGGCGGTGTGGAGGCGGCCGTTGCTGTCCTGAGCATAGCAAATTCCGTCATCCCCCCTACCATAAACCTGCACAATCCGGACCCTGAATGCGATTTGGATTATGTCCCCCATAAGGCCAGGCAGCAGCGGGTGGACTGCGCGCTTTCTAACTCCTTCGGGTTTGGCGGGACAAACGCCTGCCTGCTTTTCAAGAGACTTTCCTGATTTGCCAGGATCCGGCCCGGAAAAAGATAAAGAAAAGGGCCATTTCGACACGGCAAAAAAACTGGGCTATGCCTTCAGTGACGGGGAGCTGCTCAGGCAGGCCCTGACCCACAGGTCCTATTGCGGCGAAAAAAAAGGCGCCGCCCCATCCCATAACGAGCGGCTTGAGTACCTGGGAGACGCCGTCCTTGAGCTTGTTTTTTCCGAGCACCTTTACCATACCGGCCTGGACGAGGCCCAGATGTCCAGGATAAGGAGCATTATGGTGCGGGGGCAGGAGCTTGCGAAGGCGGCAGACGGCATCGGGCTCGGCCCTCACCTGCTCCTTGGCAAGGGAGAGGTTGGCACGGGGGGCAGGACGAAGCAGTCCATCCTGGCGGGGGCGTTCGAGGCCCTGATCGGCGCTATCTATCTGGATGGCGGTTACGAGGCGGTCAAAAGGGCGGTCCTTGGCATCTTCAGGGAAAAGCTGGAGGCGGTGATCGAAAGCGGAGAGGCGCAGGACCCGAAGACGGAGCTCCAGGAGCTTTGCCAGAAGGTCATGGGCAGTCTGCCGGTTTACAAGTTATTGAAAGAAGAAGGCAAGGAGCACGAGAAACTCTTTACGGCCGGGGTCTACATCGGCGGGCAACCGTACGGGCGAGGCGAAGGAAGGACAAAAAAAGAGGCCCAAAGCCTGGCCGCGCGAGAGGCGCTTGAAAGGCTTAGGCTGGAGGGGCCGGGGGAAAGGGACCCCATAGACAAATAAAAAAACAAAATGTGCTTGTCCGGTTTACGCATGTCATTGCCGCTAGCGTCCTGTCCCTAACACTTCTTTACATCTGGTTCAGAAATTTTTTGCCGTCATTCCCGCCACTTTCGCCTTTTACGGCAGGAAAGATTCAGCCCGTTTTTATTTCGCAACTGGAATGAATCCGGCAAAAGGCAGAAAAGCCCGTAAAAACGGGCTTTTCTGCCTTTTATATTCTGTCTTTTTCTCAGTCTTCCAGCGTTATGGCCTCAACCGGGCAAATACCTGCGGCGGCCTCGCAGTCGCAACTGGAGCAGCCCTCTGCATTGACGACATAGGCCTTGTCGTCCTTAAGCTCGAACACCGAAGGGCAAAGCTCTACACATGAACCGCATCCTACGCAGGTGTCAAAATCGATAACGGGTTTCTTCATTGTTTTTTCAGCTCCTTCTGTTGGTTTTGTTTTTGAAGCCCTCTTATTTTATAAACACTTTTCTTTAATAACTTCCTTATTTTATCATTTTTTGCCGGTGTGGTAAAATTCAAATTCAATTGAAAATAAAAATTCCGTACACCAGGGGAGAAAAATAAAAAATGCTTTCAATGCGCGCCAAGGACATAAAACCTTCACCCACTCTAGCCATAGATTCCAGGGCCAAGGCGATGAAGGCCCAGGGTATTGACGTAATAAGTTTCGGCGTCGGAGAGCCGGATTTCGACACCCCGGAAAACATCAAAGAGGCGGCCATAAAGGCGATAAAGGACGGGTTTACCAAGTACACTCCGGTGGGCGGCACGGACAAGCTCAAGGACGCCATAATCGGCAAACTCGAAAGGGACAACGGGCTTAAGTACGAGCGCGCGGAAATAGTTGTCTCCTGCGGCGCAAAGCACAGCCTGTTTAACGCCATGCAGGCGCTCCTGGACCCGGCAGATGAGGTGATAATACCCGCCCCCTACTGGGTGAGTTACCCGGAGCAGGCCACCCTTGCCGGGGCAAAGCCGGTATTCATAAAGACGCTTGAGGCAGACAGGTTCCTTCTGCACCCCGCCGCCTTTGAGCAGGCGATAACCAAAAAGACAAAGGCCCTCATACTCAATTCCCCTTCAAACCCCACGGGCTTTTCATATGGGAGGGAGGCCCTGGCCAGGATCGCGCAGATAGCGGTGGAGAGGGACATCTACGTTATATCGGACGAGATATACGAAAAGCTCCTCTACGATGGGGCCAGGCACGTAAGCATCGCCTCGCTTGGCGAGGAGATCAAGAAAAGGACTGTCGTCATAAACGGGGTCTCAAAGGCGTATTCCATGACCGGCTGGAGGATAGGCTATGCCGCGGGGCCGGCCCCGCTGATAAAGGCCATGACCTCCATGCAAAGCCAGTCCACATCAAACCCGGCCTCCATCTCACAGGCGGCGGCCATCGAGGCCCTTACGGGGCCGCAGGACTCGGTGAAGGCCATGGCCGCGGAGTTCGACAAAAGAAGAAAGTTCATTGTCGAGGGCCTGAACGCCATACCGGGGATAAAGTGCATCCCGCCCACGGGCGCGTTTTATGCCTTCCCGAACACAAGCGCGCTTTATGGCAGGTCTCCGGAGATATCCTCCTCCTCGAAGCTTGCCATGTATCTGCTTGAGAAGGCCAATGTGGCGGTGGTGCCGGGGGACGCCTTCGGGGACGACGATTTCATAAGGCTCTCCTATGCGACGGGCATCGGGGAGATAGAAAAGGGTCTTGAGAGGATAAAGAAGACCCTCGCGGCGTTTTAGGAACTGGGAAAATATCTGAAAGCCGCCAGGTGATGGCGGCTTTCTTTTTTTCGGCCTCACAATCTTGTTGTTTCATAAGGGGAAGGCCGTGGGGATAGCGTTTTCGGGGAGAAGGCAGGGATAACATGGTTTGCTCATTCTCAGAGGCCGTCCCGGCTTAGGCAAGGAAACCGCCGCCATGCCAGCCCGGACTTCTTCTTCCGGAAATCGGATGATGTTAAAAGCTACCATATGGAAAGTGGAGGCAACAGCAACAGCCAGGTTTTTACGCATCACAAACCTCCCCTTGCAATAAGCAAGCCCGCCGCCTTACACTTAATAGGTGAAGGAAGAAAAAGAAAAAGGAAAAAACGAGAACAGCAAAGCCCGGGCGTTCCGCTCCGGGTATGTATCCATAATCGGCAGGCCCAACGCGGGCAAATCCACCCTGCTTAACACCATCCTGGGGCAAAAGGTCTCCATAGTCACCAAAAAGCCTCAGACCACGCGCAACCGCATCATAGGGATAAAGACCCTGAAAGACGCCCAGATCGTCTTCATGGACACCCCAGGAATACATAAAAAGCTCCATACTAAGCTGGACGAGGCCATGATGCGCGAGGCGCGGGACGCGATGCGGGAGGTGGACGTTGTGCTCTTCATGGTAGAGCCAAAACTCCCCGGCGCGGCGGAAAAGGACATCCTGGACCTCATCATTGGCGGCAAAAAAGGCAAGGCGGGCAAAAACAGAAAGGCAGTTTTGTTCCTGCTTATAAACAAGGTGGACTCCGTGCGGAAATCGAAGCTTCTGCCCGTCATACAGGCTTATTCGGAGCTTTACGGCTTCGATGAGGTCATCCCCATCTCCGCCCTTACCGGCGACGGGGTGGACCTGCTGCTTGAAAGGCTCCCGGGTTACCTGCCGGAGGGGCCCATGTATTACCCGGAGGACCTCGTCACCGACCAGCTTGAAAGATTCATGGTTTCTGAGATAATAAGGGAGAAAGTCATGGAGGCCACTTTCGAGGAGGTCCCCCATGCCGTGGCCGTGGAAGTGACCCGGTGGGAGGAGCCTCAGGGAGAAGGCGGGCCCGCGCGCGGGCTGGTCCGCATCAGCGCGGACATCTGGGTGGAAAGAGACAGTCAGAAAGGTATTATAATAGGAAAAGGCGGCCGCATGCTGAAGGATATCGGGCAGGCGGCAAGGCTTGAAGCCGAGAAGCTCCTCAACGCCAGGGTCTTTCTGGAGCTTTGGGTGAAGCTGAGGAAGGACTGGCGTTCGGACACGAAGTCCATATCCGAGCTCGGATTCTGATCTATACAAGGCAGAAAAAAGACGGAAAAAGGCGGTTTAAACCAGGCATGCTCATAGAAATGAAGGTGGAAGGTCTGCTGTTTGACCCCAGGAGCAACATGTATATTCTGCTCCTCCGGGAAACGGAAGGCACCTCCACGCTTCCCATCTGGATAGGGAAACCAGAGGCGGACTCCATCGCGCTTGCGCTTGGGAAGGTCACCACGCCCAGGCCCCTTACCCACGACCTCATCAGGAACATCATAGACGACCTCAAGCTGAAGGTAAGCAGGATAATCGTCACGGACCTCCAGGAAAATACGTACTACGCGCTCATCCATCTTACCGACGGAAAGAGGGAGACCCCGGTGGACTCCAGGCCTTCGGACGCTGTTGCCGTGGCGCTCAGGATGAACGCTCCCATTTTCGTCGAGGACAGCATTCTGGAGCTGAAGAATTCAGACGAGCTGGAGGAGTGGCTCAAGAACCTGAAGCCGGAGGATTTTGGCAACATAATGTAGGTGGGTCTCTCAACCGCACGCCCCACATCCGCGGGGCGCACCATCAAAATAAAAGAACAAAAAACCGGGGCAATAAGTAGAACCTGTCTCAAAATTGATTTTGAAGCGAAAGAGAGAGGAAATCGTGGCAGACAAGGAAAGAGGGGTAAGCGCCCGGAGGCGCAGCAGAGCTGCGTTGAGGACGATTTTCCCTTGATGACGCCGTATGCCTTGATTTTATGCCCCGCAGGCATCGAATGTTTGGAATTTCAGATTTATCAAGGTGCGTTCGCTGGCCGCTCGCTGCTCATTTCAGCCTCTTGCAGCCTGAAGCGATTTTGAGATAGGCTCCAGAATGACGGCGCGCACCGAGGGCATCGTTTTAAGGAGCCGCACCCTTGGCGAGGCCGACCTCATAATCGAATACCTCACGAAGGACTTTGGCACCAGGAGCGCCTTTGCCAAAAGCCCGAGAAAGATAAAAAGCCGCTTTGGCGGCAGCCTGGAGCCCTTCACACACGCCCGCGTTGCGCTTACCGGCAGGGAAGACGCAAGCCTGCCAAGGCTCACCCAGTCCGACATACTAAGGAGCTTCCACCCGCTCAGGGAAAACACCGCCGCCTTCGTGAAGGCCTGCCAGTTCGCGGAGATGGTGCTTAAGCTTCTTCCCCCGGAGGGCAGGAGCCCGGATGCCTTCGCGCTCATGCTCTGGGGGCTGGACGGGCTTGAGAAGGAGCCAGCCTCGGCATTCGTCCCTGTCACATTCAAACTGCGCCTGCTTGAGCTTGCCGGGTATGCGCCAGCCTTAAACGGATGCGCCCGCTGCGGCAGCCAGGCGGAGGTGTTCTATCCGCGCGATGGGGCGCTGCTTTGCGGCGGCTGCAAAAAAGAGGGCCCCGCGCTGGGGCTTTCCGCCGCGCTCATCGCCATGCACAGGAGCCTGAGCTCTTTCCCGCTAGAAAAACTCTCACGGATAAAACCCTCAGGGGCACTTCTGACAGAGCTTGAGAGGTTCGTGGAGCTTCATTTCAGCGAGGGCGTGAACGTCCACCTCCGCTCTGCAAAATTCCATAGTAGAACCTGATCAATTTTGAGGCAGGTCCGGTGTGGCCGTTCCGGAAATAACTATTAAAAGTCCTGTCATTTAAGAATAAATTCTGGCCGAATCATCCTTAAAAGACTGGATTCCCGGCGCGCTTCGTTTGCGGGAATGACAACAAATCAATGTTAAAAACTTTTGAAACGCCATACTGTGTATCATTAACCTTTGCAAAAGCTTTGCCTGTCATTCCGGAGGTGCCCGTTTTTATTCTTTAACGGATAAAATAGGGGCGGCCAAAGACTTGCCGGTATGACTTGCAAAAAAATCAGTTCTTTGCGCCTTATCACCCGGGGATCTGCGAATATGGCTGGGCCCGGCGCGTCCACTCGCTTTCGGGGTACTTTATCAAAAGCGTATCGTATATGTTTCTCAGTGCGCCCGCCTCATGGGTGCTTTTGTATCTGGCCACCCCCAAAAAGTAAACGGCCTCAGGCGCCGCCCCCGAATCGGGATGCTCCTTTGCGGCCCTTTCGAGCCATTTTATGGCCTCTTCGTTTCGCTCCTTCTCAAGAAGCACCATGCCCTTGCCAAGCTTGAGTTGGGCAAGGAAGTCGCCGGTGGGCAGGAACCCGGAGAGTTTTCTGTGCACCTTGCCCTCCGCGTCCTGGAAGAGGAAGGTGGGCGTCCAGATGACGTCAAAGCGTTTCATAAGCTCCGTGCGCTCCTTCCAGAAGCACTGGCTTTTTATGGGCACGAACTCCTCCCCGATGAACCTCTGCACTTTTTCCTCTGAATACGGACCCGCATTCATGGCAGCGCAGCCCATTCAGCCGTCGAACCAGAAATCATGGAAGATGGGTTTGCCTTCCTTTTTCGCCCGCTCCATGGCGGCGGCCAGATCGCTTTCCCATTTTATGGCAGTTTTCACCTGGGCCATCTCTCACACCTCCGGGATAGGATTTTTTGATTTTTGTGATGCCTGTTTAAAGCATATCACGAAAAGAGAGAGGGGCGAGGGGCGAAGAGGCCATTCGAACAAATGTCCCCAAGGTTTTCTTCGCATTTTTTTAAGTTGTTATAATTTTGCGGAGTACAACGGTAATGCTGATTATGGGGATAGGAGGGCATGTGTCGGTGGTGTTAAAGAATCGATTCTTAAATTTAAAGAAGAAAAATATTCAAACCTCTTGATTCTCCATCGGGCATGAACAAAAGTTCCCTTTTACTGCTTAGCAAGCGGAGAAAAATTTATGACCACGCCACTTGAAAAGAAATCATCGGTAAAGGAAATAAAAGACCGCTTCGATTGTGATGTGGACCGGTTCTCAAATCTGGAAACCGGCCAGACCGCGACTATTGACGCTCCATTGGCAATGGAGTTGATCGCGCAGGCGGCATTTAAGTCGACCCCAAACATCCGGAGGGTCCTAGATATAGGCTGCGGGGCCGGCAACAACACTATAAAACTGTCACAGTATGTTTCCCCTTTTGATTCCGGTCTCGTCGACCTCAGCTTGCCCATGCTGGAGAGGGCGCGCCAGAGGATATCCGAGGTCAACGCCGGGGATATCAGGATTTTTCAGGGTGATTTCCGAAAGATCGATCTGCCGGATGAAGGATATAATGTCACCCTTGCCGCGGCTGTTTTGCATCATTTGCGGGATGACCGGGATTGGGAGACGGCCTTTGGCAATATCTACAGGCTGACCGCCCCAGGAGGAAGTATCTGGATCACGGATCTGGTGTCCCATGAAACCGGTCCTGTTCAATCTCTCATGTGGAAAAGGTACGGTGAATACCTTTGTTCCCTGGGTGGGGAATCCTACAGAGATAAAGTCTTCGCCTATATTGATAAGGAAGATTCCCCAAGGCCGGTGACTTATCAGTTGGACCTTTTGCGAAAGGCAGGATTCAGGCATGCCGAGCTTTTGCATAAAAATTCCTGTTTTGCAGCATTCGGGGCGGTAAAGGAGGCCTGACAAGGCGTGCTATGCTGAATTCCGTGGGCATCCATATTGAATTGTTTGAAGGTAAAAATCTTCTGGAAATTGCCAGATGGTTGAACTGGCCGGTGGCGCGGACTTGAGGTCGAAACATAAAAAATGACGGTGATCCCGTCCCTTCCCCAAATCCGTTTTTTTGTTCTATCATATAAAAAATCCGCATAGACCCCGGAGGACATCAACAAACATGAGATCGGGCATGATCGCTTTTTTTGCCATAGTTTTCCTTCTGGCGTCGGCAAACGCCTTCGCCCAGGAGAAAAAGGAGAGCCTGTCTGGAGGCGCCATCTCCATTTCCGCGTCGGAGAAAGGCTTCTTTGAGCCGGACACCGCGGAGCTTGCCCTTGCGGTTGAGACCACGCAGAAATCCGTGGTGCTTGCGGCGCAGGAAAACGCGCAAAGGGCGCAGACCCTTGTGGGCGCGCTTGAGGGCCTGATAAACGGGAGCGCCGGGGACTCCATAAAGACCTCGAAATACGCGGTCCAGCCGGTATATGAATGGAACGAAAAGCAGAAGAAAAACGTCCTTACCGGCTACAGGGTGACAAACGAGGTGCTGGTGAAGACGCACAATACCGAAGCCGTGGGCAGCATCATAGACAAGGCGGTCGCGGCTGGAGCAAACAGGATGGAGTCTCTGGACTTCACTCTCATGAAGGAAACCGCCTACTGCGGGCAGCTTATCGAAAAGGCGGCGATGAACGCAAAACAGCAGGCGCAGTCCCTGGCCTCGGCGCTTGGCGTGAGGCTGGGCAACATTAAAAGCGCCTCCCCTGCCTGCGGGCCTGTCCCCAGGACGGGCACGGGAGAGTTTGCCATAATGCGGTCCCAGACGCCGGCAAAGACGCCTGTAGAGGCGGGGCAGATAGAGCTCAAGGCCACGGTGAATGTGGTCTTCCGTATCAAATGATGGACACGCTTCAAAAGCTTGGGGTCCTGTCTGAGGATTCCAGGTACGACCTCGCGTGCTCCTGCGGCACCGCAAAAGAAGACCACAGGAAAAGGGGACTCGAGGGGAAGTGGCTTTATCCGGTCGCCCTGCCGCAGGGCGGCTACTCGGTGCTCCTTAAGACCCTCCTTTCAAATGCCTGCCGGAACGACTGCGGGTATTGCCCGCTGCGCTCGGACACGGACATAAGGCGCTGCACCCTTCAGCCGGATGAGGTGGCCCGCGTTTTCATGGAATACCTGGGCCGCAGAAAGGTGTTCGGTCTTTTCCTGAGCTCCGGGGTCATAGGCAGTCCGGACAACACGATGGACCGGATAAACGCCGTTGCGCGCATACTCAGGCACAAGCACCAGTTCAGGGGCTATATACACCTGAAGGTGATCCCGGGGGCTTCGGAGGCGGCGATAGAGGATTCCTTTTCCCTTGCCAGCGCCGTCTCCCTGAACATAGAGGCCCCGGGCAAAAAGCGTTTCGACCTGCTTTCCGGCCGGAAAGACTACATGAAAGACATCATAGGCCCGATGAAATTCATGTCCGGGCTCCGGGCGCGGGGAGGCCGGGCAGGGAAGGTGAAATGCACAACGCAGTTCATCGTTGGGGCCTCCGGCGAGACGGACTCCGAGATAATTGAGTACATGTCCGGGATATATAACAAGCTCCGGTTCAACCGCGTGTATTTTTCCGCCTACCAGAGGGGCCTTGGCCGCCCTTCCATCCCCGGCGAGCAGGCGCGCGTTTCAGGCCCGGACAGCGTGTTTGCCCGCGAGCACAGGCTCTATCAGGCGGATTTCCTGATGCGCCGGTACGGTTTTGGCAAGGCGGACATCCCCCTTGGCGCAGACGGAAACCTGAGCCTGGAGAAGGACCCCAAGGAGCTCTGGGCCTCTATGCACCCGGAGTTCTACCCGGTAAGATTAAACTCGGCCTGCAGGGAGGACCTGCTGAAGGTGCCGGGCTTCGGACCGCAGACTGCCGCGCGGATAATCAGCCTGCGGAGGGAAGGGCCGGTAAGGCGGCTTGAAGCCCTGGGCCTCAAAGGCAAAAGGCTCGAAAAAGCCAGGCCGTACGTAATCTGCGAGTAAGACAAGAAAAAACAAAGACTCTGAAAAAAACAAAAACCTCCTGACTTGACTTTCCCGGCATATGTGTGAAAATGAGTGTAGAATCGATTTTGTGACAGATTCTATGCGCATATGAATGAAGAGTGATAAATAAACACCCCGTTTTTACAGGCCGTTGCCATTTTTTTGAAAAAAAGTCCGAAGAAGCAAAAAGAGGAAAAACCATTGCCGGAAAAGGAGGCATCCACATGGGCAGGAAAAAGGTCATCTGGACATCGGTTGCCGTTTTTGCGCTCGTTGTATTCTCAGCATCTTTTGCCCAGGCCTGGCGGGGCTGGAGGGGGAGCGGCGGATGGGGGGCGGGCTCGGCCTATCAGCGGATGTATGACCCGGCCACCGTGGAGACGGTCTCCGGCACTGTCCAGTCAGTGGAAAAATTCAGGCCGATGAAAGGGATGCATTACGGCATCCATCTGATGCTGAAGACAGCCAGGGGGACCATATCCGTGCATCTGGGCCCCGAGTGGTATGTCGAAAGGCAGGACATCAAGTTCTCGAAAGGGGACAAGGTCCAGGTGACCGGCTCCAGCCTGACTTTTGACGGCAAGCCGGCCATCATAGCCCAGGAGATCAAAAAAGACGGCGGCACCCTGGTCCTCAGGAACAAGGCCGGCGTTCCGGAGTGGGCGGGGTGGCGAATGAAATAGAAAAGAAAAAGGCGGGAAAAAACCGGAAGGGCCCCTCAAGGGGTGAGGGGCCCTTTGCCTTTAGCCCTGTTTTCTCTTTCTTGCGTGCCCTATCTTTACCTTTCTGCCCTTGATGATGCTGTCGTTTACCGCCCCGATCACACGGTCGGCCAGGTCGGAGGGTACCTCCACGAAGCTGAACGTATCGAAAAGGGCGATATTGCCTATCCTTCTGGCGGGGATGTTCGCCTCGGCGGCAATTGACCGCACTATGTCCTCCACCCTTATCTTGTCCTTCCTGCCCACGGTCATGAAGAGCCGGGCAAAGCCTTTCTTTCCGCCCTCGTAAGAGCCGCCGCGGACCTCCTCTATCTCCTCCACCTCCGCCTCGCCAAGCATCATGTGCATGGCGGCGGCCGCAAGGTCCCTGGGAGAGTATTTCTCCAGCAGTCTGTCGGCCAGGTGATACAGGGCAGCGTGCTTCCCCTCGGCTATCATCTCCTCCAGCCCGGCCGCAAGGTCGTCCTCCCTGGCCTTTTTGACCTCAGCCCCGGTGGGCAGCTTTTCCTTCATGATGCGGGTCTTTGCCGACTGCTCTATGAGCCTTAGCTGGCGGTACTGCCTTGGGGTGACAAGGGTAATGGCCATGCCGGGTTTCCCGGCCCTTCCAGTCCTGCCTATGCGGTGGATATATCCCTCCGGGTCCTGGGGGATGCTGAAGTTTATGACGTGGGAGACGTCGGGGACGTCCAGCCCGCGGGCGGCCACGTCGGTTGCCACAAGTATGTCCAGGTCGCCGTTTTTGAATTTGCGCATCATCTCGTCCCGGTGGCTCTGGGTAAAATCCCCATGGAGGGCTCCGGCCGGGTAGCCCATCTGCTGAAGTTTTCCGGAGACGTCATCCACCTCTTTTTTCGTATGGCAGAAGACCAGCGTGAGAGCGGGCCCCTCCACGTCTATAAGACGGGTGAGCGCCTTTATCTTGTCTTCCTCCCTCACCTCGTAAAAGACCTGCTTTATCTTGGCAACCACCATCTGGCCCGCGTCCACGCTCACATGGGCCGGTTTTTTCATGTGGTTTTTGGCTATGCCCAGGATCTCTGACGGCATCGTTGCGGAAAAGAGCATCGTCTGCCGCCCCTCGGGGGTCTCGCCAAGGATCTTCTTTATGTCCTCTATGAACCCCATGTTGAGCATCTCGTCGGCCTCGTCAAGGACGATGGTCCTTATTTCTTTGAGAATGAGGGTCTTTCTCTGGATGTGATCCAGGAGCCGCCCGGGCGTGCCCACAACGATGTCCACACCCCGCTTCAGGTTTTTTATCTGAAGCTCTATGGACTGGCCGCCGTAGACCGGCAGGCAGGCCACACCCGCCCTGGCGCCCATCTTGCCAAGCTCCTCGCACACCTGCACGGCCAGCTCGCGCGTGGGGGTGAGCACAAGGGCATAGGGGTATCTGCTTTTCATCGAGACATCCGGCCTTTGCTCAAGCAGGGGGATGCCGAAAGCGGCGGTCTTGCCTGTGCCGGTCTGGGCCTGCCCTATGATGTCCTTCCCCTTGAGCGCCTGCGGTATGGCAGCCGTCTGTATGGGGGTCGGCGCCTCAAAGCCCATCTCGGAGAGGGACATTATAACCTTGTCCGAGATGCCAAAATCATGAAAACTGGTATACACTAAATTTGTCTCCTTTAGGTGCGTTGATTTTCCTTTGAAAATCCGTAAGAAAGTTATCTGAGTCCATTATAATTATGCGGTTTTCGCCGCTTCCATGTCAAAGCGTAGGAGCGATGTAACCGGCAGGCGGTACCTGTTTGACAGGCGCCGGCGTCTTTCTTATAATCTTTTACAAATAAAAATAAAAATAAAAAAATAATCCAGAAGGAGGTGAGCGGCCGTGCGGTTTTTCTTCGTGCCCGGACTTTTCAAGACGGCTTTTGGCTGAGGCCCATCGGAAAAGGGCCTGGTCAAGGTTTTTTGCTTTCCGGCTCGGAGACCCTCTGCTTTTGCGGACCGCTCGATAAGAGGAAAGTCCCTCCCTGGGAGCCCTCCTTCAGCAGCCTTTAAATAGGACAAGACCCCGCAAAAAAGAGTTCTTTTCTTTTGCACTAAAACTCCACCGGAAACTCCTGAGGTAAATTTTTTTGTGGCGTCCCCGGATGCCGCTGCAGTATTTACCGATCCAAAAAACCGGAAATTTTTTAAAAACCAAAACTTCTTTATGGAGGCATATCTTATGAAGAGGAAAGAGAAAAAGTCTCTTTTTGCGTTTCTTTGCGTTTCTTTCTGTCTTGGTTTCGTTTTTTCCTTTGCGCTTGCTTCATATTCAGGGCGGGCTTACGCGAAGGAAAGGAAGGGCGAGGTAACTTTGCGGCTCAACATGAACGTGCCTGCGGGCGCGAAGGACGTGAGGCTCTGGATACCGTACCCCGTCTCCGGCCGCTACCAGAGGATATATGACGTACGCATAACCGGCAACTTCACCAGGGAGGGCATCTACAGGGAGGGCGAGCACGGAAACATTGCCCTTTTTGCCGAGTGGAAGGGGCAGTTCAAAAAAAGGCTGCTTACGTACAGCTACAAGGTCAGCCGCAGGGATTTCGTCATGAAGGATTTCCCAAAGAAGGAGATGCCTTTTTCAAAAAAAGAGTTTGCCCGGTACCTGAGGGCAACCAGCCTGGGGCCCACAAGCGGAAAGGTAAAGGCGCTTGCGCTTGAGATAACCAAAGGCCAAAGCAGCGCGGTAGGAAAGGCAAGGGCCATCTACAACTGGATAGTGGCCAACATGTACCGTGACGAGGCGGTAAAGGGCTGCGGATACGGCAAGGTGGAGCGGCTCATAACCATCCGCGGCGGAAAATGCGCGGACATCTCCTCCGTATTTGTCGCGCTTGCCAGAAGCGCCGGGGTGCCGGCCAGGGAGATTTTCAGCATCCGTATGCCAGCCGGCAAAACGGGCGACATGACGGAAAGCCAGCACTGCTGGGCGGAATTCCACTGCCCCGGCTACGGCTGGGTGCCGGTGGATCCCGCCGACGTAAGAAAGGCGATGCTCCAGAAAAAGACGGGCAACCTGAACGACGTAGAGGGCCTTGTCAAATACTTCTTTGGCGCGGTGGACGACAACCGCATCGTCTATTACACAGGCAGGGACGTCCTTCTCAACCCCAGGCAGAGAGGCGGCAGGCTCGACTACTTCATGTACCCTTATGCCGAGGCGGACGGAAAGCCGCTGAGCGTGGACCTCTTCGGTTTTGATCTTGGGTATAAAATAAGTTTCAAGGAGCTTTAAAAGGAAAATGAGAGCGGCAGGGGGCCGTTCTTTTCCGGCTCCCTGCCGGCAAAATGTTAAAATGCACTGATGGACATTTACCTCATTGACGGCAACTCCTATGTCTACAGGGCCTACTACGCCATACGCGGCCTGAGGGACTCCAGGGGCCGCCCCACAAACGCCATATTCGGCTTTACGAACATGCTGCTGAAGATAATCAGGGACCTGCGCCCGGGCGGCCTGATCATCTCCTTCGACACCCCCCACAAGACCGAAAGGCACAGGCTGTACGAGGCTTACAAGGCCCACAGGCCCGGGGCCCCGGACGAGATGATAGAGCAGCTCCCTTACATCAGAAAAATAATAGACGCCTTCAGGGTGAAGCTCTTCGAGGTGCCGGGCTACGAGGCGGACGACGTGATAGCCACGCTTGCCGCGCGCGCGTCGAAGGCGGGCCACAGCGTATATATCGTTACGGCGGACAAGGACATGCTCCAGCTCATAGGAGACGGGGTGCGCGTCTACGACCCGATGAAAAACCAGTTGCTGGGGCCGGAGCACGTTATCGAGCGCTTCGGGGTGCCTCCCGGGAGGGTGCCTGAGTTCATGGCGCTGGTGGGCGATGCGGTGGACAACATACCCGGGGTGAAGGGCATAGGAGAGAAGACTGCAAAGGAGCTTTTTGCCGGGTTCAGGGACCTGGATGAGCTCCTGGCCCACACGGAGAGGATCAAAAAGCCCAGGATAAGAAAGCTGATCGAGGAGAACACGGAAGTCATAAAGCTCTCAAGGCAGCTTGCGGTGATAGACCGGGACGTGCCGCTTGAGCTTGAAACGGAAGACCTCTCGTTCGGCATGCGGGAGCCGGACTGGCACGCCCTGGCGGCGCTCTTCAAGGAGTTCGAGTTCACCTCTCTCATGAAGTACGTCCCCGGAGAGACGGCCCCGCAAAGGAAATATGAGGTGGTGCTCCAGGCGGAAAGGCTGAAGGCCCTTCTGCCTGCGCTAAAGGCCGGTTTTTCCATGAGGCTTTTTGCCGAAAGGCCGCAGGCCTCCGCACCGGGAGAGGAAACATTGGCGGGCGCCTCATTTTTTACCGCGGAGGGAGATCTTGGTTTTTATCTTCCGTTTGCCCATGAATACGAGGGCGCCCCTGGGCAGATGGACGCAAAGGAGGCTTTGGGGGAAGTATTAAAACCACTTTTTGAAGACGAATCGGTTCCCAAGGCCGGGCACAACCTGAAGCGGGATATGGTCCTTCTTAAAGCCCTGGGAGTGGAGCTTAAGGGCAGAGAGCTTTATGACGTCATGATAGCCTCGCACCTTATAAACCCCTTGCGGGAGGACCACAGCCTGGAGGCCATTGCGCTGGAATACCTGTCCATAAAGAAAAAGACGCAGGGGGAGCTTGCCGGGAAGGGCGGACGGTACAGCTCGGTGCCGCTTGAGGAGGCGGCGGGTTTTGCCTGCTACGAGGCGGAGCTTGTCCGCACCGTAAAACCGGTACTTTTCGAGAGGCTTGGGCAGGAAGAGCTGGGGGGCTGTTATTCAGACTACGAGATCCCGCTTGTAAGCGTGCTTGCCGGGATGGAGGAGACCGGGGTAAAGGTGGACGCCGGGAGGCTTGCGGAGTTGTCAGCGGAACTTGGCGGGCAGCTTGAGGGAATAAAAAAGAGGATATTTTTCCTTGCCGGGTGTGAGTTTAACATTAACTCGCCAAGGCAGCTCGGGCACGTGCTCTTTGACGTCCTTAAGCTGACGCCCGGGAAAAAGAAGAAGACCGGCTACTCCACCGAGGTGGGCGTCCTTGAGGAGCTGGCCGGGGAGCACGAGCTGCCAAGGGAGGTGCTCGACTGGCGGGCGCTCTTCAAGCTAAAGACAACATACGTGGACGTGCTGCCAACGCTTGTAAACCCGCGCACTGGAAGGATACACGCCACGTTCAACCAGGCGGTCACGGCGACCGGCAGGCTTTCGAGCACGGACCCCAACCTGCAAAACATCCCGGTGCGGGGCGAGTGGGGCAGGAAGATACGGGAGGCGTTCATCCCCGAGGAAGGGTTTTACATCATATCGGCCGATTATTCCCAGATAGAGCTGAGGGTGCTGGCGCATATCTCCGGGGACGAGGCGCTCATAGGCCAGTTCAAGCAGGGGGCGGACGTGCACACGATGACGGCGGCCGAGATCTTCGGGCTGGACCCTTCGCAGGTCGGCCCGGAGCACAGGAGGGTGGCCAAGGTCGTGAACTTCGGGATCATCTACGGAATAACGCCCTTCGGGCTCAGCCAGGCCACGGGAAAGACAACCGGGGAGGCCGCCAGGTACATAGCCAGGTACTTCGAGAGGCACGCCGGGGTTGCCGCTTATATGAAAAGGGCGATAGAGGAGGCGGAAAGGAACGGTTATGTGAGGACCATCTCAGGAAGGAAAAGGCCGATACCCGAGCTCCGTAGCCGCGACCGGAGGGTGCGCGCGCTTGGCGAGAGGTTCGCCATGAACTCCCCGATACAGGGCAGCGCGGCAGACATCATAAAAAAGGCGATGATAAACCTGTGGAGGGCCGGGAAGACAGCGGAGTTCAGCCGCACAAGGCTTATCCTCCAGGTGCATGACGAGCTTGTCTTTGAGTCCCCGCAGAGCGATTCGCCCCGCATGACTGATATAATTAAGGAAGAGATGAGCCGGGCCGCGGGCCTGAGCGTGCCCGTCCTTGTGGAGGCCGGATATGGCCGCAACTGGGCGGAAGCCCATTAAAGCGGCTAAGGAGGTAAAGATGACCAGAAGAGAGAGAAAAGAGCTTGAGAAGATGGAAGAGCTCGAGCTTAAAAAACTCGCGCTGGAGCTTGAGCTTCCGGTAATAAAGAGCAGGGCGGAGCTTATTGAGAGTATTCTCATGAAAAAAAACAGGATAGTGGCCGCTGAAAAATCGCTGGGCGGAAAAAGCGGCGGAAAGAAGCAGGTGTGACGGAACCGGACATACTCACAGGCATAGCAAACTTTCTTTTTGAGGCAGGGATGCTCAAAAGGACCCCCCGGAGCGGGTTTCAGTTCCTGGGTTCAGGCGGCGAGTCCGTTGCGGAGCATTCCTTCCGCACCGCCTGCATCACTTATGTGCTTGGAAGCATGGAGGAAAAGGCCTCCGGGCAGAAGATAGACAAGGACAGGCTTTTGAGGATGGGCCTTTTCCACGACCTGCTTGAGGCCAGGACCGGGGACCTCAATTACGTCAACAAAAAATACGTGAAGGTGGATGAGTCCAGGGCCAGAAGCGAGCTTGCAAACGGCATCCCGTTTGGTCCGGAGATAGAGGCGCTGCTGGTGGAATTTGCCGAGGGCAAGACAAAAGAGGCCCTGCTGGCCAGGGATGCCGACCAGCTTGAGCTCATCCTGGCCCTGAAGGAATGCAAGGACACGGGCTCCAGGTATGCGGACGAATGGCTGGCCTTCGCGCTGAGAAGGCTTAAGACCGGGACCGCAAAAGAGCTGGCCGCAAGGATCCTGGAGACGGACTCCTCGCTCTGGTGGTTTTCAGACAAGAGCGACTGGTGGGTCACGGGGAAATAGCCCGCAACGGCAGGCGGCGCACCCTTCGGCCTGTGGCGTTAAAAAGGGCGTTTGCCACCGCCGGTGCCACAGGGGGCACGGCGACCTCTCCTATCCCTCCAGATGCCTCTCCGCTTTCCATCACGTGCACCTCCACCTCCGGAGACTCGCTCATCCGCAATATCGGATAGTCCCTGAAGCCGGCAGCCTTCACGCCGCCATGGGCAAACACGACCTCCTCTTTCAGGGCGGCGCTCAGGCCAAAAAGCGCACCCCCGGTTATCTGGGCCTCTATCAGCGCGCGGCTGACCGCCTGTCCGCAGTCCACCGCGCACACTATCTTCTGCACGGCAAAAGTTTCTTTGCCCTTGCCTGCCGACACCTCCGCGACCATCGCCACATAAGAGCCAAATGAGAAATGCTGCGCGATGCCCATGCCGCTTCCCTTTTTCCCTTTTCTTTTTTTGCCCCACCCGGCCTTCTCCGCGGCCACCCGCAGGACATTTGCCGTCCTTGGGTGCCTTTCAAGGAGCCCAAGGCGGAACTCCAGAGGGTCCGCGCCCGCCGCGTGCGCAAGCTCATCAATAAAGCACTCGACGGCAAAAGCGTTATGGGAATGACCCACCGACCGCCAAAAGCCAACGGGGATGGGGGTGTCCACCCGCGAAAAATCTACCAGCAGGTTGGGTACCTCGTAGTCCATGTCCACAACGCCCTCGACAGCAAGCGGGTCTGTGCCACTTTTATAGCCAAGCACGGAGGGCACAGCTATTTTGTGCGCCCAGGCCGTCAGGCGGCCCTCCCCGTCAAGCGCGCCCTCTATCTTTGAGACGCTTCCGGGACGGTAAAAATCGTTTCGCAGGTCGTCCGTCCTGGTCCAGAAGAGCTTTACCGGCCTTCCGGTTTTCTTTGCTATCTCAACCGCCTCCCTGGCGTAATCGGCCTCAAGGCGGCGTCCAAAACCTCCGCCAAGGAAGGTCGTGTGCACGAATATCCGCTCCGGCCCGAGGCCCGTGACTCCGCTTGCAGCCTCTATGACCGCGGACTGGTTCTGGGTGGACGTCCAGATGTCGCATCTCTTTTCTTTTTCCTGAAGCCTTGCGGCGCAGCACATGGGCTCCAGAGGCGCATGGGCAAGATAGGGAAGAAAGTAGGTGGCGGCAATCTTTTTTGCCGCACGCTCAAGCGCGGAGGCGGCGTTTCCCCTGACCGCCGTACGCACGCCTTTTGCGTCCAGGCGCTCAAGAAAAAGCGCCTCAAGCGAGCGCTGGTCAAGCCCCGGATGAGTGCCGGGGGACCAGTCTATTTTAAGCGCCTTTCTTCCTTCAAGGAGCGCCCATATCGTATCGGCGCATATCGCAACCCCGCTTGAGACAGGAAAGACGTCCCGCACGCCGGGCACCTTCAGCGCCTCCCCGCCATTAAAGGAGACGGGCCGTGCGCCATAGGCCGGCGAGCGCTCCACCGCGGCAAGGAGCATATTTTTTTCTTCTGAAAAAACAAAAACATCTGTCCCGAAGATTGCTTTCCCGCTTGCCTTGGCCGCCGTATCCAGCGGCGGCAGGGGTTTTTGTTTTTCCCACTGGCCCAATTTTGATTCATTTTTATCCCTGAGCTTCAGCTTTTTGGGTATCTTCAATCCGGATGCGGCCCCGCAAAGCCGTCCATAACCAAGCTGTCTGCCGCTTCCGGGGTGAAGGACCCTTCCCTTTTCCGTTATGCATTCCTTCTCTGGCGCTCCCCAGAGGTTGGAGGCGGCCTTTACGAGCATCTGGCGCGCGGCGGCCCCGGCCAGCCTGAGCGGCAGGGCCATATGCCTTACGCTTGTGCTGCCGCCGGTTGTCTGGCTTTGCCATACGGGGTCTTTGAACTCCAGCCCGGCAAAGGAGACTTCGCAGCGCATTTTGGCCCAGTCCGCGTCAAGCTCACCCGCAACTATCATGGCAAGGCCGGTAAACACGCCCTGCCCCATCTCAGATTTGCCGGCATATACGGTAACGGTTCCATCGGGCGTGATGCGCAGGCATATGTCCGCGGAGATGCCCGTTTCCTGCATCTCTTTCAAGGTGACCAGGCGGAAGCTGGACATGGTCAGTTGCTCTTCCCTGCCATCCTGCTCCACAGATGCCTTCTGCTCCACAACCTTTTCGGGTGACACCAGGAATGCTATTGTCAGGGCGGGCCCCGGTGCGGTTTTTGTTTTTTTCTTCTTTATTTCTTCCTTCATTTTCAATTACGGACCTTCATTTTTCGATTGCGGAAAAATCTGGAAGTTTTTTCAGGAAAAGTTTTTTTCCTCTTTTCTGAAATTATATCAGCATGAAGGAGCGGCCTCCATTGTTCACACCCGCCCGCTTTTTTTTGTTTTTACCAGGAGCCGGATTTTTACTAAGATTTAACGGGGGGCAGAGTTTTTTTCTTTTTTAGGAGGACTCTATTTTTCATGGCGCAAAAAATTCTTGTAACGGGGGCAAACAGGGGCATCGGGCTTGAGCTGGCAAGGCAGTATGCCGATGCCGGATGGACGGTCCACGCCTGCTGCCGGGACCCCGGCGGGGCCGCGGAGCTGGGTGCGCTTTCCTCCAGGCAGATTTCCTCCGGGCAGGGGGGTGCCGTACTGGTCCACCGGCTAAACGTGAGCGACCCAAAAGAGATAGCGGCCCTTTCGGACAAGCTCAGGGGCGAAGCGCTGGACATACTTTTAAACAATGCCGGAGTTGGCGAGCCAAAGGGCCAGGCGTTCGGGCATACAGATGAGGCGGCATGGCTTGAGGCCTTCAGGGTGAATACGGTTGCGCCCCTGAAGATGGCCGAGGCTTTTCTTGAGAACATCCTGAAGGGCCGCGGCCGGACTATCGCCTCGATAAGCAGCATCATGGGAAGCATCGCCTCATCAAACGGAGGCTCTTATATATACCGCTCCACGAAGGCCGCGCTCAACATGGTGATGAGGAGCCTTGCAATGGACTTGAGGCACGCAGGGGTCAAGGTGGTCTGCCTCCACCCGGGCTGGGTAAGGACGCGGATGGGCGGCCCCGCGGCGCCGGTAAGCCCGGAGGAAAGCGTCTCTGGCATCAGGGCCCGGCTGGATGAGCTTGGCCTGGAAGACAGCGGCAAGTTCATCACTTTCAGGGGCGAGGAAATACCCTGGTGAGGTGAAACAAAAAGGGCGGGGCCTATTAAATTTTTTTAAAGGCCCCGCCCGTCTTGATCAAAGATTTCAAATATCTATTTTTTATAGATAATAGCCTTCCTCGCCATGCAGGCTTATGTCCAGGCCGTTGTCCTCAACGCGCTCGCTCACGCGAAGCCCCGTAACGGCATCCACAACCTTGAGAAGAACAAGGCTTGCCACGAACGAATACACCGCAACCAGCGCGACCGCTCCCAACTGGACAAAGAACTGGTGCGCATTGCCCAGGAAAAGGCCGTTGGCTCCGGCGGGATTGAAGGCCAGCGATGCGAAAAGCCCCACGCACAGTGTGCCGGTCACCCCGCCCACGCCGTGGACACCGAAGGCATCAAGCGAGTCGTCATAACCCAGCACCGGCTTCAGGTTCAGGGCCGCATAGCACATGCCGCCCGCCAGTATCCCTATCAAGAGCGCGGCATCAGGGCCCACAAAGCCCGCGGCGGGCGTTATCGTGGCAAGCCCCGCAACGGCCCCTGTTACAGCGCCAAATACCGTGGGTTTCCCCCTGTGCAGCCATTCGATGGCTATCCAGGTGGCAGCGGCGGTGACCGCCGAGGCGTGCGTGGTAACAAAGGCCAGGGTGCTAAGCTGCCCTGAAGAGAGCGCGCTTCCGGCATTGAAGCCAAACCAGCCAAACCACAGCAGCCCCGCGCCTATAACCGTCATCGGCATGTTATGGGGCGGCATGGGCTCCTTCGAAAGGCCCTTTCTTTTGCCTATAAGGAGGGCGGCGGCCAGCGCGGAAAAACCGCTGGTCGCGTGCACGACAATTCCGCCCGCAAAATCAAGCACGCCAAGCTGCTTCATCCAGCCTCCCTGCCCCCATATCCAGTGCGCCACGGGGTCGTAGACCAGGGTGGACCACAGGACCACGAAAATGACGTAAGCCGAAAACTTCATCCGCTCAGCAAAGGCCCCGCTTATAAGGGCGGGCGTTATGACCGCGAACATGGCCTGGTAGATCATGAAGGCCAGGTGCGGAATGCCGGCCGCATATGCCGGGTTTGGCGCCAGCCCGACGTTTCTCAGGAATGCCCAGTCCAGGTTCCCGATGATGCCCTTCACATCAGGGCCGAACGCCAGCGAATATCCGAAAAGCATCCACTGTATGCTCACTATCGCGATGGCGGAAAAGCTGTGCATCAGGATGCTTAGCACGTTTTTCCTGCGCACCATTCCGCCATAGAAAAGGGCCAGGCCCGGCGTCATCAGCATAACAAGCGCCGTGGACACAAGCATCCAGGCGGTGTCACCCGTATTTATCATTTTATAAAGCCCCCTCTCCCCTTTCCCCGGTCCTTATCCTTATGCACTCCACTATTTCGTTGATGAATTTCTTCCC
>JAKAJM010000075.1 GCA_021813765.1 Nitrospirota bacterium | reverse complement strand
AAAGGACAGGGCCCCAGTCCGTGACCATCGCGTTTTTTGCGGCCCTCAGGGCGCCAAGCGCGGCGGACTTTTCTGCCTCGTCCGAGGCAAGCCTGGCCGCGGCGGCCTGGAGCTCACGGTCTGAGATGTTCTTGGCGCTTGCGTTTAGCACCTTCAGCCGGGCGTACTCCTGTCTGGAGGCCTTAAGCAGTGCCGCCGCTTTTTCAAGCGCCGACCTTGCCGAAACATAATTTTTGTAGGAGGTCCCCATCCCCTGGGCTGAAAGCACCTGCCCGTAGGCGGCCACCTTGTTTTGAAAGAGGGCGGGCTTAAGCACCTCCGTAGTTATGCCGCCCATTTTCTGCGAATCCACGGACACCGTGACCGTATAGCCGGACTGCATCTTTTCTTCCTGCGGCAGTTTGTCCGCGTCCTTACCGGCGTTGCTTCTTTTTGCGCTTAACAGAAACGATGCCGCTAGGAGGGCCAGTATAAAGACAGGCATTGCGGCCAGGAATTTTTTGTTTTTGCCCATGCTCCCAGGTTTCATCTCTTTCTTTTCACTCCCGTTCTTTTCATCTTTCTGCGGGGCGCTTTGAATATGTCTGCGCCGTAAAATATCTTTTTTTCGGGCCATTCCTGTTTGACAAGAGGCCTCTGCACGGCGTCCTCCAGCGCCATCAGGTCCGCCTGGGCCAGAATAAGCGCATCGAAACGGGAAAGCTGCGCCGAGAAATATTCCATTTTTGCCTGTTCAAGGTCCAGGAGACCGGCCTGCCCCAGGCGGAGCCTGGCCCTGACCGCCCGTAAATTGGCGCTCTCGGTGGCGACTATGGAACCGGCAACCTGGAGGTCCTTGAGGGACTCGGAATATGCCGCCTCCGCGCTGTCTATCTGTCCTATCACTTCCGCCTGAAGGGCCAAAAATTTTGCGGCCAGTTCCTTGCGGCGGGCCCTGGCCTGGGCTATCGGCCCCTGGTTCTGATTGAAAAGAGGCAATACCAGGGAAACCCCCAGCGCCCACCTGTTGTCCCCCTGGTCCCATTCGTAGCCGGGTCCTAGATGGACATCCGGATACTGCCTGGCTATCTCAAGCTGCAGAGCGGACTGGGAAGCGTCATACTCCTGGAGGGCCGACAGAACGTCCGCCCTGCCAAGAAGGGCCTCTCTGCGTACGTCCTTAAGGCGCACGGGCCTGGGGGCGCGCCTCAGGACGCCATACGATATCCGTACGCCGTTCAGGGCCTTTGCCTGAAGCCCGAGCGCCCTGGCCAGCGCGCTTCTGGCGACAGCCATCCTTTTCCGGTTGGCCGCAAGCATCAGGCGCGTTTTGTCCAGCGCCAGCCTGGACTGTGTCACCTCGAACCGGGAAGACTGTCCGACTGACAGTCTTTTTTCAAACAGTCTTGCTATTTTCTTTTGGGCCGAAAGCTGTTTTAGCAGATACCGCTGTCCTTCGGTTGCCGCATAGAGGTCCAGGAGACTTTTCCTGAGGCCGCTCCACACATGCCATGCGGTCTCTGCGATATTTAGCTGCGCGGCAGCCGACAGGTGCCTGGCCTGCCGGATGCGGTATCCTCTTTTGCCCGCCGTTTGAACGGGGATGCTAAGCGAGATGCCCCAGGTCCAGGGCGATATTCCTCCGGGAGTGCTGGAGTGGTGCTCCCCAAAAAAAGAGGCGGAGGGATTGGGGAGCGCCCCGGCCGTTATGACCGCCGCCCTGGCCACTCCCCATTTTGCCCTCATGACATCCAGTTTAGGGCTGTAATATGCCGCCGCCAGCGCAAGCGATCTTAGATCCCAGGAGTCGGGAGGCCAGGGCTTTATCCGGTGATGGATATTTTTTTCCATGAATTCCCTGAGCCCCCGGCTGGCCAGCGTGCGCGCCTCAAAGGCACGGGCGGTTACCGATGGGGAAATTGGCTTCCGGTGGAAGCTCGCGCACCCGGCAACAAGAAAGACCGGAATGAATGTCAAAATAAGGCGTCCGATCAGTTTCATCAGGTCAGGAACCCTCAAAATCAGCTTTTCCGATCAGGTTTTACCCTAATCAATCTATCAGATTATGGATGAGCGAACCACAAAAAACTGGTCCGCCGGAAAGGCAGACCTTATTCGAACTTTGGTATCACAATCTGAGGCTTTTAAGGACGCAAGGCGGCCGCGACAGCGGAATACGCAAAAAAACATTCATGCCTGGGGCTGAGGATTCCGTTTTGAATCCAGGCAGCCGGGCTATACATGTGGCAATTAAAATATCCTGTGAATTTTTGTTTTTATTCTTAACGAGGTGGGATAGGGCCGTTGCTTCCAAGGCCCTGTCGTCGGTGCCGATTGCCTGTCCCATGGATGAGACTGCGTGCTCGCAACCCCTGGTGGAACGCTCATAAGCGTCGTAGACGGCCCCGGACGACTCCGCGAAACAGTAGCCCGCAAAGAAGACGATGGAAAAAAGAACAAAGATCGCGGCGCCTTTCCGGCAGTACGGGGACATAGGGACAGATTACTCCCGCACCCTTTTTCAAGTCAAGTTTTTTGTTTTTACACTTTTTTGTTTTGGCCTTTTCGTTTTTTTTTACGTAGTGATCAAAGCATTGGATTTGAAAGGGCGGTTTGCTGTAAGGTTTATATATGCCTGAGAAGAAGGGGAGAGGGCGCGGGAAAAAGGCTGGCGGTGAGACTGGCGGCCTGCTTGACTTTGGCCCGGCCTGTGCGGGAGGTCCGGGTGAGCCAGTCGAGTGCGGCTGTGACGAGGCGGGGCGCGGTTCGGCGGCCGCCGAGGTATACGTTTGCGCCGTCATACTGGACCCTGCCCGCCCTATTGAGGGGCTTGCCGATTCAAAGCTCCTCACGGCGGGCAGGCGGGAGGAACTGGCACGGGAAATAAAACTGAAGGCCCTCTGCTGGCGCATAGAGAAGGCAAGCCTTGAGGAGATAGAGAAGCTGAATGTCCTTCATGCCACCCTGCTTGCGTTTGAGCGCGCCGTCCGGGGTTTGAGGGTAAGGCCAGGCAGGGTCCTCATAGACGGCAACAGATCGCCAAAAATGCCCGGCATGCAGGTGCAGTCCATAATCAAGGGAGACCGTTACGTGCCGGCAATTAGCGCGGCATCCATAATGGCAAAGGTGGCAAGGGACGAGGCAATGGCCGGTTATCACCTGCTGTATCCGGGCTACGGGTTTGATGTGCACAAGGGATACCTCACGAAGGAGCATCTGCAGGCCTTAAGCAGGCTTGGCCCCTGCCCAATACACCGCAAGACCTACCGTCCTGTTGAGATACTTATCGAATCCCGGGACGAATCCGAAAGGCTGTTTTGAAACAAAAAAAAACACGCGAACTGCCTGCGCCTACTTCTTTATCTCGTCTTTCACCCGGTTTTTTTCATCCAGCTTGAGGATGACGGGCTTGAAGCCCGCCGCCTCGTTCTCGCTTATATAGCAGTAGCTGAAGATGACCACCCTGTCGCCCACCAGGCCTTTTCTTGCCGTGGGGCCGTTAAGGCATATCTGGCCTTTTTTGCCGGGGATCACGTACGTGTCGAAGCGTTCGCCGTTATTGACGTTGCTGACCGAGACCTTTTCAAAGGGAAGGATGCCCGCCCTCTTTAAAAGGTTCGAGTCTATGGTGATGCTGCCTTCGTAATTGATGTCCGCCTGGGTGACGGTGGCCATGTGCAGCTTTGCCCTCAGAAAAGACCTTAACATCCTTCCGGCCGCCTATTCTATTATCCTGGGGACTCTGTAGAAGCCGTCTTTCGAGTCCGGAGCGTTCATGAGCGCTTCTTCAACCGGAAGGCAAGCGGTGGTCCTGTCTTCCCGCATTACGTTTTGCAGGTCAAGCACATGGGAGGTGGGCGCAATCCCCGCGGTTTCAAGTTCCTTGAGCTTCTCGACATAGACGAGTATGCCATTAAGTTGTCCCGCGTAAAGATCCTCTTCCGCTTCGGTAAGCATCAGCCTTGAAAGTTTTGCTATCTTCATTACGTCCTTGCTCTCTATCATCAGGACATTTTTCTCCGTATGAAATATATTTTATATCACCCGCGCAGGGTTTCGAGGTTGGCGAATTTGACGCACAGCTTTTTTACCCCGACCGCCGGAAAATTCACCGTTACCTTGGACTCCTCGCCCTCGCCGTAACAGTCCCTTACTATGCCCACTCCCCACTTGGGATGCTTCACGCGGGTGCCGGCAACATACGGGGCCGGAATGGGGGAGGGCATTTGGGGCTCCTCCTTGCGGACTATGTGCCTGGGGGTCTTCTCCACCATGTGGAACAGTTCCCGTGGGATGTCCTGGAGGAACCTGGAGGGTTTTTGCTCCTTGACCTTCTCGAACATCCGCCTGCTTCTTGAGCCTGTGAGCACCAGGATGTCCTTGGCCCTTGTCATGCCCACATAAAGCAGCCGCCTTTCCTCGGCGATCTCCTCCGGGTTCTGTGCCTTCAGGTAGGGCACGAGGCCTTCTTCGAGCCCGGCTATGAAGACCACGGGGAATTCGAGCCCCTTGGCGCTGTGCAGCGTTATCAGGGAGACATGCCCCTCCTGGCCGGAATCGTCTGTGCCGCTGGCAAGAGAGAGCCTGTCTGCAAACTCTTTTATGTCCTTTCCAGACGCGGAGGCGATGAACTCGTTTATGTTCTCCACCTTGTCGTCTTCAAGCCCTTCCATATACTGGACGGTCTCCAGGATGTCCTTTATCAGGGCGGAGGCGTCCTTGTGTCCGCCGCCGGACAGCTTTTCGATGATATTTACGAACCCCTCCAGCTTTTCCTTCATGGAGGATGCAAGCGTTGCGGAGCGAAGCAGGCTCTTTATCGCGGCATAGAGACTTAATGTCTTTTTCTTTGCGTGCTGCTCCACCTTGGTGAGCGTGGAGGCGCCTATGCCCCTCTGCGGGCAGTTGATTATCCGTCTTAAAGAGACATTGTCGTCCCTGTTAAGGACAAGCTTCATGTAGGCGGTGATGTCCTTTATCTCTTTCCTCTGATAAAAACTTATTCCGCCAAGCACCTTGTAAGGGATGCCCTCAGACTGCAGGTGGTCCTCAAGCGCCCTGGACTGGGTGTTCACCCTGTAGAGCACGGCGAAATCGCCATAGTCGTAGCTGTTCTTGAGGTAAATCTCCCTGATGGTCCTGGCGATGTGGCGGGCCTCTTCCTCCTCGGAATCGAGCCAGCAGAAGCACACTGCCTCACCGGCCCCCTTGTCCGTCCACAGCTTTTTCTGGTGGCGCTTGTTGTTCTTGCTTATCACGCTGCCGGATACGTCCAGGATGTTTTGGGTGCAGCGGTAGCTCCTTTCGAGCTTTATGACCCTGGCATCGGGAAAATCCTTCTGGAAATTCATGATGTTGCTGACATCAGCGCCCCTGAACCGGTAGATGCTCTGGTCGTCATCGCCCACTACGCAGATGTTCCCGTGGGAGGCTGCCAGGCTCTTAAGAAGCCTGTATTGCGCAATGTTCGTGTCCTGGAACTCGTCCACCAGGATGTGCTCGAACAGGTTCTGGTATTTTTTAAGGACATCCGGATGCTCCTCGAACAGCCTTATCACCAGCATTATGAGGTCGTCGAAATCAAGCGCGTTGCTTTTCTTGAGCTCGTCCTGGTACCTCATGTATACCTTGGCAAGCCGCTCCTCAAACCCGAAGCCGTCCGAACGGGAGAGGAATTCCTCCGGCCGCACCAGGGAGGATTTGAGACAGCTTATCTTCGAAAGCACGCCCCTGTAAAGTGCCTCGTATAGGTTGAGCTCCTTCAGGATGTGGCGTATAAGGCTGAGCTGGTCCGCATCGTCATAAATCGAAAAATCATTGCTGTAGCCGAGCTGGCCGATCTCTTTCCTGAGTATCTTTACGCACTGGGAGTGGAATGTGCCTATCCAGCATTGCCTGAGGTCCTTGCCGAGAAGCGCACAGATGCGCTCTTTCATCTCGCCTGCGGCCTTGTTGGTGAACGTAACGGTGAATACCTGCGCCGGAGAGGTTTTCTTCGACAGATGGGCAAACCGGTGGGTTATCGTCCTGGTCTTCCCGCTGCCTGCCCCGGCCAGTATCAGAAGGGGGCCCTCCGAATGGGCGATAGCCTCTCTTTGCTGCGGGTTCAAATCCGAAAGAGTGTTCTTAGACATATTTCGCCTGCCTTCGATGATAACATAATTTCTTGATTTTAATCAATTTTTTTTAAGCTCTGCTCGCTTATTCCACTGTGACGCTTTTTGCCAGGTTTCTTGGCTGGTCTACGTCACACCCCCTGAGGACCCCTATATAGTAAGCAAGGAGCTGTAGCGGCACGGCCATCAGGGCCGCGCCAAGGAACCGGTTGGAGGCAGGCACGACAAAAAAGCCGTTTGAGACAGCCTCCAGTTCCTTATCTTCTCCGTCGGTGACAAGCAGGACCCGTGCGTTCCTGCTCCTGACTTCCTCCATGTTTGAGAGTATCTTCTCTTTAAGACCGCTGTTAGACGGCAGCAGGAAGAGGGCCGGCATGTCCTCGTCTATAAGCGCTATGGGCCCGTGCTTCATTTCCCCGGCGGCGTAGCCTTCCGCGTGTATATATGATATTTCCTTCAGTTTAAGGGCGCCCTCAAGCGCCACCGGGTAATCTATTCCCCGGCCAAGAAAAAGAAAATGCTCCTTCTTGAAATATCCCCTGGCCATTGTTTCCATCTCATGTTTTCTGGAGAGTACGGCCTCTATCTTGGCGGGCAGCTCTATCAGGTCCTGCGCCAGGCCCTTGAACCGGTCCGCCGGCATGCAACCCTTTGCGCGGGCAAAGGCCATGGCCAGAAGATAAAGCCCGGCCATCTGCGTCATGAAGGTCTTAGTGGAGGCCACTCCAATCTCAGGCCCTCCCCTGGTGAAAAAAACGGAGCCAGCCTCCCTTGCGGCCGCGCTTCCCGTTACATTGGTTATGGCAAGCGTCCTGACCCCGGATTTCCTTGCAAGCTTAAGGGCCGCCAGCGTGTCGGCCGTCTCGCCTGATTGCGTTATCGCTATGAACAGCTCGTCGCCCTTCAGCACCGGCTCCCTGTACCTGAACTCCGATGCTATGTCCACTTCAGCGGGGACGCGGGCCATCTGCTCTATCATGTACTTTCCGGCCAGCCCGGCATGCCAAGAGGTCCCGCATGCTATTATGATGACCTTTTGCACTTCCCTGAGCTGCTCCGCGGTCAGACCGAACTCCTCCAGGTTGACGTCCTGCCCGCCGGGGTCCAGCCTGCCCCTGATGGTGTCCGCCACCGCTCGGGGCTGTTCGTGTATCTCCTTGAGCATGAAATGCTTGTGTCCGCCTTTTTCAGCCATGCCCTGTCCGTAGGGAAGGACGCTTGGTTTTTTGGAGGACGGCCGGCCGTTTGCTATCTGGATGACCTTGAAACCCTCCGGGGTGACCACGGCCATCTCACCGTCATCAAGGAAAATGGCATTGTTGGTGTGGGCCACGAACGCCGAGGCGTCTGACGAGATGAAAAATTCTCCTTCCCCGGCGCCAAGCACCAGCGGGCTGTCCTTCTTTACGCCTATTATCTTGTCCGGCTCCGATTCATGCATTATGGCCAGAGCGTATGCGCCCTTGAGCTCTGCCATGGCTGCCCTTACAGCCTCTTCAAAGGGTTTTTGCCTGCAGTGCAGGTTTATCAGGTGGCAGATGACCTCCGTATCGGTCTCGGATGAGAACTCAAAGCCCTCCGCCTTCAGTTTTTTCTTAAGCTGCTGGTAGTTCTCTATTATCCCGTTGTGGACAAGGACGATGCTGCCCGATTTGTGGGGATGCGCGTTTTTTTCAGACGGGCCGCCGTGGGTCGCCCACCTGGTGTGGCCTATGACCGCGCCTGAAAACTTTTTCCCGCCGCGTCCTTCTTCGTCCAGCAGGCCTTCAAGCCGGCTTATCTTTCCGGCCGAGCGCACCGTTTTAACGGAGCCGTCCTCTATGAAGGCCACGCCGGCGGAATCATATCCTCTGTACTCAAGACGCTTAAGCCCGTCTATTACTATGGACAGGGCGTTTCCGGGCCCGATATAGCCGATGATACCGCACATCTTCAGAGACCCTTCCTTGTGGTGCCGCGCGTTTTGCCCTGTGCCATTTTCTTTCCCGGGGCCGTCTTGCTGCCACCCCTCTTTTTTCTGGCCCAGCCTTCCACGTTTTTTTGCTCGACCCTGCTTATGGCAAGAGATTCCTCAGGGACGTCCTTTGTAATGGTGGAGCCTGCGGCCACGAATGAGCCCCGTTTTATGGTAACCGGGGCCACAAGCTGGGAGTCGCTGCCTATGAAGACGCCGTCTTCTATCACGGTCCTGTGCTTGTTCACGCCGTCATAGTTGCAGGTTATCGTGCCGGCCCCTATATTTACGGAATTGCCTACGGAAGAGTCACCGATATAAGAGAGGTGCATGGCCTTGGTGCCTTCTCCGATGGTTGATTTCTTTATCTCGACAAAATTGCCTATTTTTGCGGAACGTCTTATTACGGACCCGGGGCGCAGATGCGCAAAAGGGCCTATTTGTGAGTCATTGCCGACATCGGAGCTTTCGATTACGGAAGAATCCAGCACAAGGGCCCCCTCCCTGATGACGCTATCTATTATACGCACATTGGGGTAGATAATGCATCCTTTCCCGATGGATGTACTGCCCTGAAGATGGACATTCGGATAAATTACGACGCCAGGGGCGCAGGAAACACCGGCATCGAGGAACGCCGAGCCCGGGTTGACAAAACGAACCCCGTTTTCCATAAGGCCTTCCACGATCCTGCGTCTCATTATGCTCTCCGCCATGCAAAGCTCCCGGAAGTTGTTAACTCCGGCAAACTCCTGCTCGGGCGCAATGGGATAGGCCCCCGTCCTGAGCCCCGTTGCCCTGGCCAGCGCCAGGATGTCGGTAAGGTAGTACTCTTTTTTTGTCCGGTTCTTTTCTATTTTCCCAAGGAGGTCCGCCGCTTCAGGCTCCAGCACGTAAAGGCCGCTATTTACCTCCCTTATGCCCTCATGGGCCGGGGTCAGGTCTGTTTTTTCAACGATCCGCTCCGGAAGTCCGGCGCTGTCTCTCACTATGCGCCCGTATGGGCCCGGGTCCTGGGCGATAAAGGAGCCCAGGGTGACGGAATTTCCGTGCCTTCTGTGAAGGCCAAGCAGTTTTCTGACCGTGCCTGGCGTGATGAGCGGGAAATCTCCGTTCAGCACGACAACGCTGCCGCCAAAGCCTTTCAGCTCTTTCATTGCGGTAAGCAGGGCATGGCCGGTCCCAAGCGCCTCTCTCTGGAGCGCGAAGGACAGTTTCATTTTTGTTTTTTCCGGGGCATCGCCGGCGGTGGAAAGCGCGCGCGTTATATCTTCGTGGGAGGATACGCCCGTGACGATCACGGTCTTTTGCGGCCTGAGCCCCCAGGCGGCTGAAAGCGGATAGGATATCATCGGCTTTCCGCAGACCGTATGGAGCACCTTTGGCAGGGCGGACCTCATCCTGGTGCCGAGGCCCCCGGCAAGTATCACGCAGGCCAGGGGGCGAGGGCCGTGGGAGCCGCCCCGTTTGCTAGGAGATTTTTGTGTTTGTGTTCTGGTCTTCCGGTCTGCGGTCACGGATGGCTTCCTTCATTGTGTGCGGTGTGGCTATCCCGCCTGAAAGGACGATCTTCACGCCGTCTTCCACCGGGATTCCCGTATAGAAAATCTCTTCCTGCCTGAAAAGGGCGACATCGCCCAGATACAGGTTGTTCGTTGGTATGTAAACGGCCACCAGTTCCTGCCTGGTGCCGTCCTCGTGCATTTTGACCGCATTTTCCTTTGTGAGGAAGCCGAAGGCATAGGCCCCCTTGCGCGGGTACTCGACAATGACGAACTTCTTGAAGGACGACGAGTTGGAAAAGGCGTCCATTACGGATTTTATCGGCGAATAGACGCTTTTGAGCACAGGGATGTTCATAAGCGACCGTTCGACTGCCCTTATCACTTTCTTGCCGATGACATTGGTGGAGACCATTCCCAGTGTGAATATGATGCATATAGCGGAAAGAAACCCGAGCCCGTATATGTGCCTGTGGAAGACGCCTTCATAGACCGGGCTCAGGAAATTGTCGATGGTCCTGAAAACCCATGCTATTACAAGGATCGAGACCAGCGCCGGTATGGATACCATAAGCCCGGCAATGAACTTTCTTTTAAAAGTCGCCCGGACGGAGATCATGCACGCGTTCTAATCATGCACGCTGTTTTTTTGTGTTTTTAATGGTTTTTTTTAACCCGTTCATGAGGATTTTTCCAGAACTTCTTCAGGTATGTCGAAGTTGGAATATACGTTCTGCACGTCGTCATGGTCTTCAAGGGCCTCCATGAGGCGGGTCATCTGCTCACCCTGGCGCGGGTCCAGTATCACGTAATTTTTAGGGAGCATCGTCACTTCCGCGAGAGCCGTTTCGATCGATGCGTCCCCGAGGGCTTTGGAGACGATGTTCAGGTCCTCCGGGGCGGTGATTATTTCGTAGTTTTCCTCTTTTGGGTCGTTCTTCATGTCAAGCGCCCCTGCTTCGAGCGCTACGCTCATAACATTGTCCTCATCGGCCGTTTTTTTGTCCACCAGGATATATCCCTTTTTGTCGAATATCCATGACACGCAGCCGGTCTCGCCAAGCGCGCCCCCGTTTTTGGACATCAGGTGCCTCAACTCCGAAACTGTGCGGTTCTTGTTGTCGCTGAGCGTGTTAATGAGAATGGCCGCGCCGCCGGGACCGTATCCTTCATAGACCATCTCTTCGTAGCTGGTCCCCGGAAGCTCCCCGGTGCCTTTTTGTATCGCGCGCTTTATGTTCTCGGAGGGCATGTTCACTTCCTTTGCCTTCTCCATCACGGTCTTCAGCCTCGGGTTGCCGCCCGGATCGCCGCCCCCCAGCCTGGCGGCTACTGATATCTCCTTCGCCAGTTTGGAAAATACCTTCCCCTTCTTGACGTCGGTGGCCGCCTTCTTATGCTTGATCTGCGCCCATTTTGAATGTCCTGACATGGGTCTCCCCCGGTCCTTCCTCGGAAATGTTTTCTTTGTCCCGTATCAAACGGGCCCCGTGCCTGACTGCCCGTATCAGACAGGCCAGCCGGGCATGCGAACACTAATTATAATAACATGAAACGCGCCATTTCTGTGCCGTCCGCGGTACTTTCAGGCGGTAGGGGGGGTTATTCCAGCCCATATTCCTTTATCTTTGTCAGGAGGGTCTTATAGCTGACCTGGAGGGCCTCTGCCGCCCTGGTCTTGTTTCCCTTTGAGGCGGCAAGGGCGTATCTGATGCGCTCGGTCTCCGCAGCTTTCTGCGCCTGTTTGGATGTCTCCTCAAGCGGGCCTTCCATTTTGATGGTGTCCGTCCCGGGAGGGTAGGGGTTTTTTATCAGGCATAGGTGCGCGGGCTCTATGGTGTCTCCGTCGCACAGGATTACGGCGCGTTCTATAGTGTTTTCAAGCTCCCTGACGTTGCCTTTCCAGTGGTAAGAGGAAAGGGCACCAAGGGCCTCGGTGGAGATGGCCTTTTCTCCGGATTTTATCTCCGAAGCGTATTTCCTTACGAAGTACCTGGCCAGAAGCGGTATGTCATCAGCGCGTTTTCTTAGCGGGGGGATCTCTATAGGGAATACATTGAGCCGGTAGTAGAGGTCCTCCCTGAACCTTTTCTCCTGCACTTCCTTTTCTATGTCCTTGTTGCTGGCGGCAACCACCCGGACGTCTATTTTCAGCGGCCCGGCCCCTCCCACGCGCTCTATCTCCCCCTCCTGAAGCACCCTTAAAAGCTTTGCCTGCAGGGCAAGGTCAAGCTCTCCAACCTCGTCCAGAAAGACGGTTCCCATGTGGGCCAGTTCGAGTTTGCCGGGCTTGGTCTTTTCCGCGCCGGTGAAAGCCCCCTTTTCATATCCGAACAACTCGGTTTCCAGGAGCGTTTCCGGGATGGCCGCGCAGTTTATCGCTACAAAGGGGAAGTCCCTCCTGGGGGAAAGGCTGTGGATGGCGCGAGCGAAAAGCTCCTTGCCTGTTCCCGATTCTCCAAGCAGCAAAACGGTGCTTT
>JAKAJM010000074.1 GCA_021813765.1 Nitrospirota bacterium | reverse complement strand
TCTCGGCCTTCTTGTGGATTATGGCCATCTTCGTCTCCAGCTCCGGGGACTGTATGTCCGCGATGAGCCCCATGTTGAAGCGGGAGCGCAGCCTGTCCGTGACGTTCTTTATCTCTTTTGGCGGCCGGTCGCTCGATATGACTATCTGTTTTTGCGCCTCGTAAAGGACGTTCAGGGTATGGAAGAGCTCCTCCTGCGTGGCGGTCTTGTTCTCTATGAACTGGACGTCGTCCAGGAGCAGGAGGTCCAGGTTCCTGTACTTGGCCTTAAGCTCGTCCGTCTTGCCGTGGCGCACCGCGTGGACCACCTCGTTCGTGAACTGCTCCGAGGACACATAGAGGGCCCTGATGTTCTTCATCCTGTCCACAACGGAGTTTCCGATGGCGCTTATCAGGTGTGTTTTGCCAAGCCCAACCCCCCCGTATATGAAAAGCGGGTTATATGCCCTCCCGGGGTTTGTGGCCACCGCCTCCGCGGCCGCGCTTGCAAACCTGTTTGAGTCCCCCACCACGAAGTTCTCAAATATGTACTTCGGGTTAAGGTATATCCCGCGGGAAGCCAGCCTCGTCTTCCTGTTTTCAAGCATGTTGTCCAGTTTCCTGGACTCGGCGTCCTGCTTCTCGGACATCCTGTACTTTATCTTCAGGGTCTCGCCGGTTACTTCCCTGAGGACGTCGGAGATGAGGCCCGGATAGCTGTCCTCCACCCATTCCTTAAAGAAACGGTTGGGGATGTCCAGCACCGCGCTTCCGTCTTTTATCTGGGAAAGCTCCACGGGCCTGAACCACAGGTCGTAAAAATGCCCCCCCACCCTCTCTGCTATTATCTTTTGCGCCTTCTCCCAGATCGCCTTCATTTGCTCAAAACCCATCCCACCGATCGTTCGTCGATTAAAATCAAAAAAATCAAAAAAAACAAAAATGAAAAAGCAAAAAATCCAATTATTGAAAGGACTTTTTTATTTTTGGCCTGACACAGTCATAAAGTTTATCCTGATATAGTTACAAACAATCTATTAACAATATGTCAGTAACTCGCCCCCCGGAAGGCGAAGTATTATAGCTTATATTCATAACCTTTGCAAAAAGCCCTTAGGAGGTTGTCAGTAACTCTTCCCACCCCCTCCGCGGGCCTTGGCCTGTGTAAACCGGCCTGGGTTTCAAACCGGGTTTTAAAACATTAAACCCGTTGTTTTATATGATAAAATCGGTTTTTCCAACATCCCAAACAGGCTATTCTTCTTCAACTATTATTTAAGAATATTATCTTTAGAAGAAGGGCCCTTGAGGGAAGCCTCGATAAAGGCATCTATGTCGCCATCCAGCACGGCATCCACGTTGCCTATCTCAAGGCCTGTCCGATGGTCCTTTACAAGCCTGTAGGGCTGAAGGACATAGGAGCGGATCTGGCTGCCCCAGGCAATGTCCCTTTTCTCCCCTATGATATCCTCCATCTTCTGCTCCTGCTTGCTTGTTTGAAGCTCGTAAAGCCTTGATTTAAGTATTTTCATGGCCGCCTCCCTGTTTCTGTGCTGCGAGCGCTCGTTCTGGCAGGAGACCACTATCCCGGTGGGCAGGTGCGTCATCCGCACCGCGGAGGATGTCTTGTTCACATGCTGTCCGCCCGCGCCCGATGCCCTGAAGGTGTCCACCTTAAGGTCCTCCTCACGGATCTCCACTTCCACTTCGTCCTCTATCTCAGGGCTCACGAGCACGGCGGTGAAGGAGGTGTGCCTTCTTTTGCTTGCGTCAAAGGGGGATATCCGGACAAGGCGGTGGATGCCGGCTTCCTTCTTCAGATAACCGTAAGCGTAAAGGCCGCTTACGGTGAAAGTGGCGCTCTTTATGCCGGCCTCGTCGCCCGGCTGGAGGTCCATCATCCTGGTCTCAAACCCTTTCCGCTCCGCCCACCTCAGGTACATCCTGAGGAGCATCTGGGCCCAGTCCTGCGACTCTGTGCCCCCGGCCCCCGGATGTATGGTTACTATGGCGTGCAACGGGTCCAGCTCTCCTGAAAGAAGGTGTTTCAGCTCCAGTTCCCTTATCTGCGCGGCCGCGGAGGAAAGACCTTCCTTCACCTCCGCCAGAAAGACCTCGCCGCCTTCCTCGGAAACAAGATCGGCCGCCTCCTCCAGGTACTGCATCTTTGCCTCTATCTGCTCGAAGGGCAAAAGCTGTGCTTCCAGGCGGGATTTTTTCTTCCTGAGCTCCTTTTGTTTTGCGGGCTCCCAGGAGCTTTCCTTTGCAAGCTCGCGGTCTGTTTCTTCTACTTCGGACTTCAGGCCGGCAACATCAAAGATAACCTCGAAGGTTGTCAACCTTCTTTTTGATCTCTAAAAGCTCGGCTTTCAATTCTTCGTGCATTTTTTTCCTTGCCTCCTTGATAAGAAAAAACCTGAAAATCATTATAAAACCCTAACCGGATTTTTTATCAGATAAGATGGAAATAAATCAAATAGGATCAGGTCAAACAGGTCAAAAAAACCAAAAAAGTCAAAAATTGTTTTTTTCGTCAGAGAAAATAAGCATGAACAGGGCCGTCAGGATGCTCAGGTAGGCAAACAGGTCGCCAAAGCGGGTATAGAACGTAAGGGTGGAGTCGGTTTTTATGGTCGCAGTCAGCGTCTTGCGCTCAAACAGGCCCGTCCTTTTTATTACCTGGCCCGAGCTTGTGAAAAAGCCCGATATGCCGGAGTTTGCCGCCCTTATGACCGGCTTTCTGTTTTCAACGGCGCGCAGCGCCGCCATGCTCCAGTTCTGGTAGGGCCCGGTGCTCCTGCCAAACCACGCGTCATCGGTTATCGTCACCATGAAGTCCCCGCCGTTTACGAAGAATTTTCTGACCAGCCCCGGGAACGCCATCTCGTAGCAGATGAGCGTGGCGAAGCGGTCCTGCCCGATGCCGCCCTGCGTGTAATACCTGCCCGGCTGGAAGTTTCCGATCGCGTCGCTCAGCTTGTTGACGAAAAAAAGCACTTTCTTAAGGGGAACATATTCCCCAAAGGGCACCAAATGTATCTTGTCATAGATATAGGTGGGCCTTCCCCTGGATATGAGAAAGGCGCTGTTTGCGAAATTGCCCGATGACCTCTGCCTTACAGCCCCGATAAGAAGCGGTATATGGCTGGTGTTCTCAATGGCCTCGAGCTCTTTTACATCCGGCTGCTGATTGCTGAACACAACGGGAAGAGAGCTTTCAGGCCATACTATGAGGTTTGGGGTCTGGTCTATCGCCCCCATGGTCAGCTGCTTGTAGGTGTCAAACACGTGGTCCTCATACCTGCTGTCCCATTTGTGCCCCTGGTTTATGTCTCCCTGCACCACGGTGACCTTCAGCGGATGGCCCGGGCGGGTCTGCGCCAGCCTGTAGCCTCCGTAAAGAAAAGACGCGGCAAGCAGCGCGGCAAGGCACACATAGCCCGCCACCGCGTAGGATACGGGATAAAGGGGCATCCGGCGGGTCCTTCTTCTTATGAGGAAGAAGTCCGCGACCGCGGCGTTTACCGCCACTATAAGGAAGGATATCCCGTAGACGCCGGTTATGTCCGCGATCTGGATGATCCTTAAAAAGTTCCACTGGCTGTATCCCAGGGTGGACCATGGGAACCCCGTGAGAAAATAAGAGCGCAGGTACTCAAGCGAAACCCACAGGACCGGGGCCACAAGCAGTGCCGGAAGCTTCGTATGCCTGATCTTTGCTGCGTAAAGGGCGGCGAAGGCAGAGGTGTAAAGTGACAGGTACGCGGCCAGCGCTATCACGATAACAAGGCTTGCAAGGAGGCTCATCCCCCCGTAGTCCCGCATGGAATGGTATATCCAGTAGGTGGTGCCAAAGAAGTAGAACATGCCCATTATGAAGCCCGCCCTGGCCGCCCTGCCTGCGGGCATGCCCTCTATCGCCAGGAAAAATGGCACAAGCGCCACCCATGCGAGGCCGTACAGGTCGTACGGGGCAAACGAAAAGACCAGCACCAGCCCGGAAAAAGCGGACATCACGTATTTTGTTCCGTTGCCTCTCATCTCACCGCCTTGACAATAAAAATGTTTTTCGGTAAAACTTATAATCCAGGCCAGTTAGCTCAGTAGGTAGAGCAGAGGACTGAAAATCCTCGTGTCGGGAGTTCGATTCTCTCACTGGCCACCATCCATTTTTGTATTTTAAAAAATCCTGCCGGTTTTTTTCATGTTTTTGCCATTTTGGCTCCCGATTTGAGGGCGGGACGTCATCCCATGCTCAAATGCTGTTCCCTGTCTCCGCTATCCTGATTGTCTGAGCCCGTCAGGGCGAGTTCAGGAGATGAAGCGGAGTGAGTCCGAACGGTCCGCGTATGGCCGCATGAAGCAAATGCCGCTATTTTGGCGCTATCAAATGGAGACACGCTATCAAAGAAGACACCGGGGCGCCTCCTACCAGAGCTGGGTGGCTGCGCCTCGCAGGGAATATACAAAGTGCCCGTCTATGGTAAGCTTCGTTTGGTGCCAGGAGTCCGGGAGGGGCCAGTACCTGCCGTTTTTGAGCGCCTGCACCGCAGCCTCATCCAGAAGCGGATAGCCCGAGCCGCGAAGCACCTGCACATCGGCCAGCTGGCCTTTCTTGTTTATGGTGAAGCGTATCTCCAGGTCACCCTGCTCTCCACGGTAGGCGGCCTGGCGCGGGTACTTCCAGATGCTCTCTATCTCTATCCTGAGAAGCCTCATGTAGCCTATATACTTGGCATCTGATGTATCGAACGTTATGGCTCCCTTTTTGTCCGCCTGGGCCATTTTCCGGCGGGAGCTGTTCATGGCCAGCACCTTGCCTATGACGCCTGGGTCAAAAAGGTCCGGTTTTACAAGCCTTGTGCCGGGTCTCCTGTTTCCGTGCGTGGCGGAAAAGTTTTTTCCCGGTCCCTTTGCAAGGGGGGCGCTTTTTGCAAGCGGCGTCTTCCTGCCTCCGCCCTTTCTGGCCGGGGCGGAGCCGGCATTGGGCGCCGTGGGGGCCTGCGCTTTTTCCATCCTTTTCATCGGTTTTGGTATGTGCTGGGTCAGCCCGCCATGGATGCGCAAGTTCCTCAGCTCCCGGGGGGTGAGCCTGGGCAGCGGCATGACCTTTGTGGGAGCGCTTCGCCTTTCAGGCCTTTTAAGGACCTTGGGCCTTATGGTCTTCGGCCTGGGTTTTATCACAGGCGGAGGGGCCAGTTTCTTCAGCTCCTGCGGAGTTATGAGGCTTGCCATCATGGGTGTTTCCGGCTTTTTCTGCCTGTTTTTCACGGTCAAAAGAAAAACGGTCAGCAGCAGGATATGCAGCAGAAGCGAGATTATCAGAAACTTTGAAAAAGAAGAAGAATTCAAAACAGCACGTGTTTCCTGAGCACTTTGATGAAAGAGGACAGAGAGCCCCCTCCCGATGTCTTATCAAGCCAGAGTTTTATTCCGGTCCGCTGGACTCTCTCGTCCCTGAAGGCGGATATGAGGGCTTCCGTGCCCGCCTCGGTCGCAAGGAAGGCCCTCCACAGCCCCTTCATGAGGAGAAACCTGGAACGGAACCTCTGCTTCCATAGATCTCTGTAAAGCCCCGGGTCCCCCTCTATGATGGCCTGGGCGGCAAGCTGTCCGGCACGCATGGCGTAATAAATGCCCTCAAAGGTGAAAGGCATCACAAGGCCCGCGGAGTCCCCGGCGAAAAGCACCCGGTCCTTTACAAGCGGCTGCCCCTCCCAAAGAGGTATCCTGTACCCCCTGAGGTCCTGCGCGGCCGCCTCCGGGGCCAGGCCCTTTTCAGCAAGCAGACGCTCGAGCGCCTGCTTCAGGTTTCCCGGGGAGGTGCTGCCCGTACCCGCAGACGCGCTGGTCTCTCCGGGGAATATCCAGGAATACCCCCCCTTGGCGAAACGGCCGAAATAGAATTCGCACCATTCCCCGGATATGGCCCCTTCGACGGGCAGTTTTGCGCCAAGGGTATAAAGGCTGCTCATCGGCTTCATTTGGAGGGAGGCCCTTACCCTGGAGTTTACGCCATCGGCCGCTATCAAAAGCTCCGAGCGGACAACCAGTGGCGCTCCACCCCGGCTGGCTTCGCATACTATGCGCCCATCTTCCGGGGGCAGAAAGCGGGAAAACGTGCCTTCTGTCAGCAGGGCCCCCTGGGCCCTGGCCATCTCCCTTAAGGCGCAGTCGAACTCCCCTCTTTCCACTATCCCTATGTAGCCCGAATCGAAGGCTATCTCAAAGGGGGCGCTTCTCGGAGGCGACACCCGGAGTGCGCTTACCTTCCTTTTTATGAGGCTTTCAGGCAGACGCAGCTCTTCGAAGGCGCCGCACGGTATGCCCCCCCCGCAAGGCTTTACGTGCCCCAGGTCCCTCTCCAGGATAACGCAGTCAATGCCGTTTGCGGCCAAAAACCTGCCCGCGGTCGCCCCCGCCGGCCCTCCTCCGACGATGAGCACCCTTGTATCCAAAAAAGCCGTTCCCGAAGAAGCCGCACCTGAAAAAAATTTCATGCCAGAAGAAATAAAAAAAACATCTGTAGATTCCGGTCTAATATTATAACCTGTTTGCCTTTCAGGCAAAGTTTAAGACAATGTAAAGAATTGTAAAGCCTGAAATTTTTTGGCAGGGAAAAACAAAAAACGCGCCCCGCGGGCCTACTCCAGGGCCGGGGGAAACGGGCAGTGTATGCGGGCCTTGCGGGGGTCCGCGGAGCCGTTCAGATAATAGGCCGCTATCTTGAAAAAGTAGCGTCCCACGCTGCCTGAAATCGTGCCGTCCTTGTTTTCCGCCCAGTTCATGTTCTTTGAATTGTTGTTGATGGCTATGATCAGATAGATATGACTGGTCTTCATGCTCTGTATGTCCTCCCGGCTGGGCACAGGCCTTCCCTTGAAGTCCCCATACTGGGTGTGGGAGTGGTAGTCTCCCACGATGCGCAGCTTATGGAACTTTTCCAGGATGGGCTCTATTTTCTTCTGGTAGACCTTTCTTAAGTCCACGGCGCGGTGCCTACGGTTGGCGCTCTGCAGGTTGAAGGCGTGCTCCACAATGAAGCGGTCCTCAAGGTCATAACCCAATAGATAGCCCAGGCATTCTTTTTTGTAGACCTCCGCCGAGCTAAGCAGAAGGTCCATGAAAGCAGCCTCGGATAGATAGACCCTCAAAAAATCGTCGCCTCCAAAAAAGTCTTTTTGAAAAAAATTAATTGCTTTTCTGTTTCTCTTTTTGCCTTTTTTCCCCTCTTAAATGCCCTTTTTATGCCTCCCTCATATATCTGGCCGCGTCCTCGGGCGATGTTGTTATCAGGTGGAAGCCGGCCCCCAGGTCCAGAGCGGACATCCTTTGGAGCCTTGGCAGCACCTCGATATGCCAGTGGTAATCGTCGCCAAGGGTATGCCACAAATTTTTGCGAGGGATCCTGTTCGGGGCGGTATGTATGCAGTAATTATAGGCGGGGCCGCCAAGAGCCCGGGACATCCTGCCTGTAAGCTCCGGGAGGAGCCCGGCCAGGTCTTCGATCTCCTGGGCGCTTGCCTCCTCAAAGGCGCACGAATGCCTTTTGGGCGCTATCCAGAACTCAAAGGGCACCCTGGGGGCATAAGGGCAGAAGGCGAGGAAATGCCCGGTTTCGGCCAGAACCCGGCTGCCCACCTTTTTTTCCTCGTTAACTATGTCGCAGAAGATGCACCGCTCCTTGTATTCATAATAATGTTTCGCTCCGTCGAGCTCCCTTTTTACAAAATCAGGTATGACGGCGGTGGCCAGTATCTCGGAGTACGGCCCGGGCGGCACCGTTTTGTCTTTTTCCTTCCTGGCGGCAAGAGGGGCAGGGGAAAAAAGCCCCTTGTCCTTGAATATGAACACGTACCTTATGCGGGGGTCTTGTAAGAGCGCGCGGAACCTCTTCAGATAGACATCCAGGACCGCTTTGAACTGTCTTGAGTCCAGCCCGGCCGGCTCCTGCCGCCCCTCACGGCCTTCCGCGGCCTCCAGGACTATCTCATGCGTCCCGATGGGGTTCATCTTGTCGTAGATGCCCTCGCCCTTTCTGCCCAGTTCGCCCTCGCCGGCAAGCAGCGGCCTTCCCTTTATCACCTTCACCCCGTTTTGGCCCTGCTCTATAACGGAAAAAGAAAAAGCGCCAGCGGCTTCAGGGGAGCCCTGCAATGCTGCCGCCGGGGGGTATTCGGAGGGTTTTAGGGACCTCTCCAGTATCACCGTCCATCTGGACAAAAGGGGGTCTTTTCTCAGTTCGTGCATGGCTTTTTATAAGGAGGCCGACAGGCAGATCTGCCTTATGCCTTTAAGCGCCAGGGCCGGGTCGTGAAAGTCCAGCCTCTTTAGAAAAGGCGCGGCAAGGCCTGCATGCCCGCCGGTCAATGCGATTTTAAATTTTTCAAGCCGCATCAGCTCGGCCTCCTCGGTTATCCTCGATATAGCCCCGGCCGTACCGTATATGATACCAGAAAGGATCGAGCCGGTCGTGTTCGTGCCTATGGCCACGGGTCTTTGATGCCCGGCCAGGTCAACATAGGGAAGAGCCGCGGTCCCGCTCTGCAGGCTGTCGCGCATTAGGCCAAGCCCCGGCATTATCGCCCCGCCCAGGAAAAGCCCCTCCGCCGTGATGAAATTAAGCGTCGTGGCGGTGCCCATGTCCACCACGCAGACAGGGCCTCCATACATCTTCCAGGCCCCGTACCCAGCCGCTATGCGGTCCGCGCCAAGCGCGGCCGGGTTTTCCACGTCGAACCTCATGCCATGGGCGGCCTTATGGCTTACCACAAGCAGGTTTTTATTTTTCCGGCCCTTTGCCTCTTCCTTGCCGTATTTTTCAAGCATCAGCTCCAGAAGCTCCAGGAAGACATCGTTGTGGGAGGGCACCACGGAGCATAACGCGCCCATATGGGGCATGGCAGAGAGGATCTCCTCCCCAATGCCCAGTTTTTCGATCGCCTCCTCGAGTTCCCCCAGGTATTCCCGCGCGCTTTTAAGCGGGTGAGTGGGGAACCGGTGGACAAAAGGCTCCGGCAGGGCAGACTGGAAAAAGCCCGCCTGGGTGGACGAGTTGCCTATGCTCACGGCCAGGAACATTATGGTTTCCAATGTAACACTATGAATGGGAGGTGTCAATTGACATATGAGAAAAAACTTTATAAATTGATAACTTATATCAGAAAATGGTCGTCTCCGGCCTCGTTGTTTGCGGTTTTGGCGCCGCATGTTTTATGCTACATCCCCATGCAGGAGAGCCAGGGGCAAAAAAGGCAAGAATCGTTAAAGATAGTGCTTGCCACTAGGAACAAAAAAAAGCTGGCGGAGCTATCAAGGGTTTTTCTGGCCGGAGGGGGGCAGGCTGTGGAGCTCCTGGGACTTGATGCCTTCCCTGGCACCCCTGAAGTGGAAGAGACGGGTGCCACATTTGAGGAAAACGCGGTCCTCAAGGCCTCCCAGGTGGCAAGGTCCACGGGGCATTACGCCCTGGCGGACGACTCCGGCCTGGAGGTGGACGCCCTTGGCGGCGCGCCCGGGGTGCTTTCCGCCCGTTACTCAGGCGCCCTAGCGGATGACAAGAAAAACCTTGAAAAGCTCCTTCTGGAAATGAAGCACGTGCCGGAGGACAAAAGGACCGCCCGTTTCAGGGCGGTTATAGCCCTTGCAGCCCCTGATGGGAGCATCATCCGCACTTTTTCAGGCGCAGTGGAGGGGACGATAGGATTTTCACCGGCCGGGAAAACTGGCTTCGGGTACGACCCGGTCTTTTACCCCCTGGGCCATAACAGGACCTTCGCGCAGATGACACCGGAGGAAAAAGACTCTATGAGCCACAGGGGACGAGCGCTCGAAAAACTGAAGGAGTATCTTTCCCAAGCCGGCGGAAGGCCTAGCTGAAAGGCGGTGGCCGCTCAGATCCGGAAGGATAAAAAAAAGGAAAAAAAGATTGAGACAGGGGGCCTGCACAGCCTTTTTTCAGGGTTGCGCGATGCAACTAATCGAAATTATAAAAAAATCTAATCCCATGATTTTTTTATTTAACTGGATAAATCAGGCCTTTGCCTCATATTATTTAACTTTGAAGCCTGCCGTCTAAAAACAACAGGCAGCAAAACTTGCAAGGGGGTTTTTTTCAGATGAGGATTGTTATGCTCGGCGCGCCCGGGGCCGGTAAAGGCACCCAGGCCAAAAAACTTATTGATGAATTTGGAATACCCCAGATATCCACTGGCGACATCCTGAGGCAGAACATCGCGCAGGGCACGCCGCTTGGAAAAGAGGCGAAGGGTTACATGGACAAAGGGGAGCTGGTTCCGGACAAGGTCGTGATGGGGCTGGTGGAGGACAGGCTCAAGCAGCCCGATTGCCAGAAGGGCTTCATTCTGGACGGGTTTCCCCGCAACACCGCCCAGGCTGCGGCGCTGGACGAGATGCTTAAGGGCATAAACATGCCCCTGCAGCTTGCGATAAGCATAGACGTGCCTTTTGACGACCTCATGAAGAGGCTCACGGGCAGAAGGACCTGCCGCTCCTGCGGGCAGATGTACAATGTCTATTTCACCCCTTCCAAAGTGGAAGGCAAATGCGACAAGGACGGCGGAGAGCTCTACCAGAGGGATGACGACAAGGAAGAGACCATTAAAAAGAGGCTTCAGGTTTACGAGTCCCAGACGGCCCCGCTCATAGATTATTACTCGAAGAAGGGCATCGTAAGGAAAATAGACGGGACCGGATCCATTTCCGACATATACGGAAAGATCACCGCCGAGCTTGGCAAAGTAAAATAGGCGGACAAAGCAGGGAAAAAGTTTCGGCGAGTTTTTGAAATAAAAATTTTGGAAGGAGGAACGTAAAAAAATGGCACTGGTAAATCCCCATGGCAAAGAAAAAAAACTGAAACCCCTGCTTCTTGAAGGAGCAGCGCTTGAGGCTGAGAAAAAGAAGGCCCAGGGCCTTACCCAGGTGAGGATAACCTCCCGCGAGGCGGGCGACCTCATCATGCTGGGAATAGGCGGGTTCACGCCGCTTACCGGCTTCATGAGCCACGCGGACTGGAAGGGCGTGTGCGACAACTTCACGATGGCAGACGGTACGTTCTGGCCCATCCCGATTACGGTTTCGACCACACAGGGCCAGGCTGACAGCATAAAGGACGGCGAAGAGATAGCCCTTGTATCCGAGGAGACCGGAGAGGTGATGGCCACCATGAAGGTCACCGAGAAGTACAAGATTGACAAGGAGCAAGAGTGCAAGTGCGTGTACGGCACCACGGACATGGAGCACCCTGGCGTGGCGATGGTCATGAAGCAGGCTGACGTGAACCTGGCCGGTCCGGTGAAGGTCCTTTCCGAGGGCAGCTTCCCCAAGGAGTATCCGGCGCTTTTCATAAGGCCGGCCGAGTCCAGGAAAATATTCGAGGAGAAGGGCTGGTCCACGGTGGCCGCGTTCCAGACCAGGAACCCCATGCACCGTTCCCACGAATACCTGACCAAGATTGCCATAGAGACCTGCGACGGCGTGTTCATCCACATGCTGCTTGGCAAGCTGAAGCCGGGCGATATACCCTCCGACACGAGGCAGAAGGCGATAGACACTCTCATAGACAAGTACTACGTGAAAGACACCGTCACCGTTGGCGGCTATCCGCTTGACATGAGGTACGCGGGCCCCAGGGAGGCGCTTCTGCATGCCCTCTTCAGGCAGAACTACGGCTGCAGCCACCTGATCGTGGGCAGGGACCACGCGGGTGTTGGCGACTATTACGGCCCGTTTGACGCGCAGAAGATATTCGACCAGATACCTGCGGGCGCGCTTGAGACAAAACCCCTCAAGATAGACTGGACCTTCTATTGCAAGAAGTGCGACGGCATGGCCTCCATGAAGACCTGCCCGCACGGCAAGGAGGACAGGCTGCTACTTTCCGGCACGAAGCTCAGGAAGATGCTTTCCGAGGGCGAGGAGGTGCCGGACCATTTCTCCAGGCCCGAGGTTCTCGATATACTTCGCGCATACTATGCCGGCCTTACCGAGAAGGTCGAGATAAAGACGCACAAATATTCGGAAGGCGCGTAAGAAGGCAAAAAGGTTTTTTCAGCAAAAAAATTCCCGCCCTTTGGGCCGGAACATC
>JAKAJM010000116.1 GCA_021813765.1 Nitrospirota bacterium | reverse complement strand
TCTGCAATGGTCCACCGCAGGGAGCCGTCTATGAGCACAAATAGAAAAAATATGAACACTGGCGAAAAAAATAAAACAATTCGCCACGGCACACTATTGCCTGGAAACCGGACTTCGCGGCCATTCCAGCGTCCGCGCGAGTATCCAGTGCCTTATAAGCCCTTATCCTCAGCCTGGATATGGCGGGATGATGCTTCAATAGCATCGCGACCAGTTTCATTCCTGTAAAAAAACAAAACCAGGCCGTAATCGAATGCCCATAGACCGACGCAGCGGCATAGTTCTCCGGGCTTCATTCCGCAATTTCACTGACGGAATGAAGCTTACACGCACTTTAAGCGTTGGGAAAAGACTCTGGATCTCAGCATGCGGCAGGAGCACCGTGCCGGCGAAAAGATGTTCATCGATTTTGCCGGCAAGACGATGCCGGTTACCGACCCCTCCACCGGCGAGGTCACTGATGCTCAGATATTTGTGGCCGTCCTAGGGGCGAGCAATTATACGTATGCCGAGGCTCTCCCGTCCCAGAACCTGCCCTGCTGGATTGGCGCCCATATTAGAGCCTTCGAGTACTTTAACGGGGTCAGCGAAATTCTTATCCCCGACAATCTGGGATCGGGAGTCACAAAGGCGTGCCGTTACGAGCCCGACCTGAATCCTGTCTACCTGCGGCTCGCTCAGCACTACGGCACCGCCATTATTCCGGCGCGCCCGGCGAAACCGAAAGACAAGCCCAAGGTAGAAGTTGGCGTCCAAATTGTCACCCGCTGGATAATAGCAGCGCTCAGGCACCACACGTTTTTCAGCTTCGGGGAGCTAAACGCAAAAATCTGGGAGCTTCTGGAACACCTCAATACCAGGCCCTTTAAGAAAATAAAGGGCAGCCGCCGTGAGCTCTATGAGACCCTGGAGAGGTCTTGTCTGAAACCCCTGCCCGCAGAAAAGTACCGTTACATCGGCTTCAGGAGGCCGACTGTAAATATTGACTACCACGTCGACGTCGAAAAGCATTTTTACAGCGTGCCTTATCAGCTTGTCCGCAAGAAGGTGGAAGCCTTCCTCACCGCCGATACTGTGGAGGTCTTCCACAACAACAGACGCATCGTAATACATGTCCGCAGCTTCAAGGAGGGCGGCTACACCACACTGACGGAACACATGCCCAAATCCCATCAAAAGCATCGGGAATGGACGCCGTCCAGGATTATCACCTGGGCGGAGAAGACGGGCCCTGCTACCAAAACGCTCGTGGAGACCATACTTACGGTGAGGTCTCATCCTGAACAGGGTTTCAGGTCGTGCCTGGGCATACTGAGCCTGAGCAAAAAATACTCCCCTGAGAGGCTGGAGGCGGCTGCCCAGCGGACGATCCGGATCAGGGGCTACTCCTACAAGAGCGTCAAGTCGATCCTTGCCACAGGCCTCGACCGTGTGCCCTTCGAAGGGAAAAAGGAGGTGATCCCGCCTATACATCACGACAATATCCGCGGAAAAGAATACTATGAATAAAAAAAAGGAGGAGGAAGTAAACCATGGATGCACAGCTTGAAGTAATTCTGACGCAGACCCGCAACCGTACGCCGCTGGTGACGGTGAACAATCTTCCGGATAGTCATGCAGATCTTACCCCAAAGCAACTACGTGCTCTGGCTGCAGTCCTTTGTAAGGCTGCTGATGAGGGAGAGGCCCGCCCCATGGACCCTAAACATTTCAAACAAAAGAGGCGTCTGTATGACATATGATGAACAGACGAAAAGAAGGAAAAGCCATGCACGAAACGATTGAAAAACTCTTGCAGATGAAGCTTCACGCGATGGCCGCGGCCTTTAAGGAGCAGCTTGAGCAGCCGTCTATGAGCGGCCTTAGCTTCGAGGACAGGTTCGGCATGCTCGTGGATCAGGAGTGGACATCAAGGGAGGATCGGAAACTCAGCAGAAGGCTCAAGGCGGCCAGGTTGAAGACCCACGCCACCATCGAGGAGATTGATTACCAGCAACCCAGGGGTCTGGATAAATCCGTCGTCAGGTCCCTGGCGAGCTGCCAATGGATAAGATCGCATCAGAATGTGATCATCACTGGGCCAACCGGTGTCGGAAAGTCCTATCTGGCCGAAGCCTTTGTGAACAAAGCGTGTCGCGAGGGCTTCACCGCTGTACGCTACCGGGCTACCAGACTCTTTGGCGAACTTGATATCGCCCGCGGCAACGGCAGCTACTTCAATCTTCTGGGCAGGCTGGCCAAGTTCGACCTCCTGGCCGTCGACGACTGGGCTGTGGACCCTCTCACCGATGAAGAGCGCCGGCACTTCCTGAACATTATGGAGGACCGCCACGGGCTGAAATCCACCTTCATCACAAGCCAATATCCGGTCGCCAAATGGCATGACCGCATCGGGGAGCCGACCATAGCCGACGCCATCCTCGACCGCATCGTCCATAACGCCCATAAAATCGCTTTGGAAGGGGACTCTATGAGAAAAAAGAAGGCAAACTTGACTGATCGCGGCCACCAAAAGTAAGATTATGCAATCTGGCGCCGGCGTGGCGTTTCAAGTGGACGCAATCAACCGGAACGGCTGGTCGACTTCACCGGAATCCGCAGCAATCCACCAACCCGATCGAGAGCACGTTCTCAACGGTGAGAGATGTCGAGGGCAACGTAAAACGGTATCGTGGA
>JAKAJM010000012.1 GCA_021813765.1 Nitrospirota bacterium | reverse complement strand
TGCCGCCTGAGCCTTCAAGGTCTAGAGTACCGGCTGTCAACGCCCCGTTTTCGGTCACCGCGCCGGTGGATGAAAGGGTTACGCTGCCGGTTCCTGCATTCAGCCCGTTTGCCCCGACGGCAAAGCCTCCATTGTCCGTGAAGCTGATGCCGCCTGTAGCCCCCGCAGTGCCGCCTTCAAGCGTACTGACCGCGTTGTTTGCGCCAAGGGTGAATGCGCCTGAGCCCTCCAGATCGAGAAGACCGGCCGTGATCGCGCCATTTGAAGCAGACTGGCTGACTGTCCCTGAGGTATTCAGGATAAGCGTTCCAGCCCCGACCGAAAGGGGATCGTTTATGACTATACCGCCGCTTGAGGCCCCCGGGTTCCTCAGGATCAAAGGGGCGTTAAACGTATAGCCCGCACCGGAGCCTGCGCCAAATGTTATCTTGCCCGTCCCTCCGGCATTGCCTATGATTATGCCTGCAAACCCGGGCTGTATCTCATTAAGCTCCGCTCCTGTGAGGCTGAAAGAGCCTGCGCCGCTTTCAAGCCCTATGGTGGTGGAAGCGGCAAGAGGCTCCAGGGTCAGGTTGCCCGTGCCTGTGACTGCCTGGCCCAGCGTAAGGCTGTTTGCTGTAAGCGTTACGTCCCCGGTTGCCGTAATGCCGCTTCTGGTCCCCACCGTGCCCACAGTCAGGGCCGAGCCGTCCGCGAAGTTGACCGTCCCCGTGTTTGCGGCAAGCGTGCCCACGGCGTTGCCGCTGTTGGTTAATGTATAGCTGCCGCCCGCTCCTTCGAGGTCGAGACCGGAGGCGGAAATGGCTGCACTTTGTGTTACCGGACCAGTCGAGGTCATCGTTATATCGCCCCCGCTTAGCGCCGAGCCAAGGCTGATACCCGCTCCAGAAATGGTGATATTGCCGTTTGCCGCGCCATTGCCTGCGGCATTTATCCCGGCTGTAGTCACTGAGGAACCCGTCCCAGAGGCACTTATATCGACCGTGCCGCCCGCTTCTCCCGATATTAGCCCGTAAACCCCTATCTGCTTTATGCTTATGCCCGAATTGCTGCCGCTGGTGCTTATCGTTACCGACCCGCCGGCCACACCCGTTCCACTCCAGCCCGAACCGCCAGTAGCATCTATCTGGCCCACCGTTATGGTTGAGCCGCTTGGGCCCGTCGTTTTTACCGATACCGCTCCGCCGTTGCCGGCGCTATTCATACCCAGGCCGCCAAATACCCTTATTCCTCCAGCGACGTCGATTGTCGAGTTGGCCCCCGATGTACTTATGTTCACCGTGCCGCCCGTGCCGCCGTTACCCAGATAGGTAAAGTTGCCGCCCTGTCCCCCGTGGACATCTATGGCCTCGGGTGAGCTGTCGGTGAGGTCTATTGACGCATAGGGCCCGGCGGTGCTTATGGTGACGGCGCCGCCCATGCCGCCGCCTGTGCTGTTTGAATAATTGGGCGCCCCGTAGGAGTTAAGCGGGCCGGCTATATTTATCGTGCCGCTTGGGGCCGCCGACGTGCCGGAGGTGCTTGTGGTCTGGATGGTTATGTTTCCGGCGTTCCTGCCGGTGCTCCCATTGCTCTGGGTCCATATCAGGCTGTTGGGATCTATGCTTACGCCGGTATTGGCGGTGATATTCACAGCGCCGCCGTTTGTCATGACAGAGCTGTCCACGAGGCTAACGCTTCCTGAAGTGTCCCCGGCGTTCTGGCCCGCGCTGAGATTGACGCCCAGTGTCCCCGCCACCGTCCCGGTTGCTTCTATATTGCCGTTCAAGGTGATATTGCGGTCAGCGTTAAGTGTGAGAGTGACAGGCGTGCTGCCAGAATCCGTGATGTTGCAGCCGGACTCCAGTGTGATATCGCCATTTTCGCTGCCGTTCCCGCTTGTCTGTATGTCCACATTGGAGCCGCCGCTTAAGGTGGAACTGATCTGGGAAGCGCTTATCGTGACCGTCCCCGCGCTTTGCCAGTTGCCCGATGCGGTTTTGGACGCGCCAGCCGACGAGCCGCCGATATTGACGTCGTTCGGGTCCAGCAGCCAGATGCCGGCCCTGCCCGCGGGCGCGCCGACATTTACAGTCGCGCCCAGGACGTTCAACTCCTGCCCGGAGGTCTCCACTAACCCGCCGTCACCGGAAAGAGCGCCACCGTCTGCCTCTATTGCCCCATGGAACCGGGTGCTGCCGCCGGACCACAAAACAATCTTACCGCCAGCTCCCACGCTCAGGGCGCTTGCGTCTATGCCCACGTCCTTCCCGCCGTACACCGCGCTTGCATTAGGCACGCCCAGGCTTGTCCCGTGCGGGCCTCCTCCAATAAATACATCGCCGCCCCCCGAATCTCCTGAAACGTCGATCCGGGCGCCTCCGAAAAGCCCTATCTCCTCTCCTGTAAGCTCGACAGCGCCGCCCGTCTGGCCCGTTTGCTTTCCGCTGGCATCAAGCGTGCCGGAATCTGCGACGACCCCCTGGCTGCCACCGGAGAGCACTATCTGCCCGTTCTGCGTGCCCAGGCTCGTGGCCTCTATGATGCCCGAATTGTTCACAACAGAGGAAAGGAGCTCGTTTGCAGCGTCCACGGAGAGCAAAACTGTCCCGCCATCTGCTTTTATGGTGCCCGAGTTGGACACGGCGGAGCTTAGGGGCTTTCCATCCGGGCCGGTCACCTCCTGCGCTGCGGCGCCGGACACCTGGTATTTGACAAGCCCGTCCCCAAAGAAATCCACGGTGAATGCGCTGCCCGAGGCCAGGACAACCTTGCCAAGGTTTGCCACTATAAGCCCCTGGTTGCTTACCGCCGGGGCCACAAGAAAGACAAACCCGTTGTCTGCCACCTTTATCTGCCCCTGGTTAATGACATATGAGGAGGCCTTAAGCGGCCCCTGGCTGAATGAAAAATTGCCCTGTATGAAGTCGCTGTCTTTTATGTCGAAGGTGGTGGCCAGAAGCCCGGCAACATCAACCTTTGAGGAGGCCCCGAAGAGCACGCCGTTAGGGTTTACGATGAATACCCGCCCGTTTGCGGCAAGCTGGCCCAGTATGCTGGAGGGGTCCGCCCCGGTCACGCGGTTAAGTATCACGCTAGATACGCCGGGCTGAATGTACTTCACCAGCTCGTTTACGTCTATGTTGTAGCCGTTCCAGTTTATTATCGCGCGGTCTGTGGACTGGGTTATCTGCATGGCCGCGCCCGCCTGGCAGATGGCTGCGCTTCCGGCCACGACCTGCCCGCCGGTGGGAAGGGCCAGGGCGGCAGACGCAGACAGGATACCGGTGCCCGCCCCAAGGGCCGCCATAATCATGGCTGAGCCCGCCGTGGCCGAAGACACCGTCTTTTTGAGCTTCCCCGCTTCAAAGGACACCCTGTCCGGAAATCCAAGACATGCGCCGGCGCAGCCCGAAGAGGAAAAAATCCTCCTGGCACGCTGCTTTTTGAGTCCCGTGTTCCCTTTAGCCTTGATCTTGAACATTTTTCCCGTTCACCTCACAGGCTCTGTGCTTTTTCGGTTTCCAATTTTTCCAAAAATTAAAAAAATCCGTCATGGCGCCTTCAAGAAAAAGCCCCGTTCAGGAGCAGCCGGTATCTTCGGACTTTCTCATATAGAGCCGCGAGAGGTTCGCGTTCAAAAGCGCGGCCTCCCTGCTGGACTTGCCATAGACCTTCTCGCATATATCGAGCCCGGCAAGCAAAAAGGATTCCGCCTCCTCGAGCTCCCCCTCCATCGTAAGGATGAACCCCAGGTTGTTGATGGCGTTAGCCGTCTTTTTATGCTTCCTGCCGTATGCCTTCAGGCTGTACTCGAGGAGCTCGCGGGCAAGGGCAAGCGCACGGGTGGTCTGCCCGCCCTGCAGAAGCGCAATGACCTCCATGTTCAGGCTCTCCCACCTGGCGTCGTCTTTCCTGCGTGACGGCAAAAACAAAAAACCAGTCCTCCTTTCAGAAGGTCCCAAAAAATAAAAATCCTTTTTAAAAAAGTCCTCCGTCCTTGAATTTCCAAAGCGCCTGCAAATAATACATGGTGCTTTTTCCATCCACGGTCTTTGATGGGTGGATCGGGAAACCAACGTCCCCGCTTGCCTGAAGGCCAAACGGGAAGGCAAAGCGCACTCCCGTACCCCACCCGGTAAGCGATGTGGCCCTGGATTCCCCTGCCTCAGGGTGCAGCCTGTAGGCGGTCCCGTTGTCCAGAAAAAGGGCCAGCTGGAATATGTCCCTGTTTTTAAAAGGCGCAAGCCTGCCCTCAGCCGACACGGCATATCCGCTGTCTCCGAGGCTCTCGCCCTGTTCATATCCCCTGACCGAGCCCTCTCCGCCAAGGGAAAACTGCTGGGAAACGACAAGAGGCCTTGTAGATATCTGCCCGGACCCCCTGAGCAGCAGGAAGACGGGAGCCGCTATCCTCTGGAGCCTTGAGGCATCGAAGTCAAACTTCGTGAAGCGGTTGTCCGCATCGGCGCGGCTGGCCATAGGGTCGTTTGCCGCCATTGCCCCCAGCCAGTGGCCAAGGCCCTGAAAAATGTAAAGGTCCCCGTCCGTTTTACCTTCAGTATCCACCTTTTCGAAACTGAGACCGGCCTTGATCGCAAGCGTCTTGTCGCGGCTGAACGGCGTTCCTCCGAGGATGAACTCCCTGGAATGCGTCCAGTCCCACCCCGCCTGGCCTGTCAGACTCAGAAGCCTCGATTTTATGAAAGGGTAAGAGACGTACATGCCATACCCCGTTGTCTTGCCGCTTATCCCGAGCGCCGCAAGGGCCCCTCCCACGTTGAAATCGCCATCCATGTAATAGCCGCCAAGCCTTGTGCCCATGGAGTCCAGCTGCAGGCTGTAACCGGCCCTCCCGAAGGCAAAATCTCCCGGGCGCTCCCCTGTTACGCCGCTCAAGGAAAGCAGCGAGCCCTGCTTGAGGAGGTTGGCCACATCCAGGGCGGCCCCCAGTCTTGTCCTGCCGCCTGCCGCGCTGGTCCCGTAATTGTTATAGCTCAGGGCAAAATCAAAAGGGATGGCGCAGTCCGCCCTCACAATGATGTCTGACGTGCCTTGGAGTTTTCCGGGCGACAGCGTAGCAGTAGCGTGCATGTCCGGAAGCTGGTTCAGATCAAGGAGGGCGCGCTCAAGGTCTTTCTGGTTGAATGCAGGGGCGGCAAGCACTGGTGCGAACTGCCGCTTGATGAACGGTTTTGAATACCAGCGGGGATTCCCCCTGACTATAACCTTTTCTATTTTGCCTTCAACGACATTTATGCGGACCACGCCGCCCTCAACCTTCTGAGGGGGGATATAGGCGATGGCAAGCACGTAGCCCCGCTTTTGGTATAGCTCCTTTATTTTGGAGGCCGCCTTTTCGAGACCGGAGAAGGTGAGGACCTTTCCCTCGAGTTTCCGGATCACGGGAGCAAGGTCCTTTTCTTTAAGCGCCTTGTTGCCGGTAACTTCTATCTTGGATATTTTTACCCCGTGCAGAGCGGGCGGTCCGCCCGGATTTGAAGCCCCGCCGGTTTGGGCAAAGAGAACTCCGGGCAGGAATAAAAAAACCGCAGACAGAAAAAAAACAAAGGGCCGAACTGTTTTCATTCCCCTCTCGATCTCAAAACACGAGAAAATTTATCACAGGGATTTGCGGAAAATCAATTGTTTTCTGAGGGGATAAGGCTGGTTTTGGAGTCCACCATCAAAATGTTTTGTTTTTTGTGACGAGCGACACAATTTTTTGCACATTTTGAGGTGAGTGCGGCAGGTGAAGTATGGCGGGGTGGACGGGGCTCGAACCCGCGACCTCCGGCGTGACAGGCCGGCGTTCTAACCAGCTGAACTACCACCCCTTATTGCGGCACTAAAAAACACTTCATATGGTAGGCGGAACAGGGATCGAACCTGTGACCTCAGCCTTGTAAGGGCTGCGCTCTCCCAATTGAGCTATCCGCCCGGCTTAAAAGCGCAAAAAGCAAAAATAAAACTTAAGCCTAAGGGAATCTATATTAAACAAGAATGAAAACCGGTTTGTCAAATGTCCGAATATATTCTATCCCTGAAAAAGGCCCCGGGCAAAAGAAAAAAAAGCCCTTCCTGATTTTGTGCAGGCGCACTTTTCAGTCATGACTGCATCTGCCTGGCCCTTTCGTCAGGTCATGCGGTTCCGTGCGTATACAGAACGTCCGTTAAGGCTGTCTTCAGGGCGAAGCGGCTGGTAGCTGTAAGGATGCAGACATTTGTCATCCGTCCGCTTTACTCCCTCCCTCAAGGGCACGCAGACGCCCACTTGCACTCGTCTGAAATCACGGTCATCTACCCACAGGAAGACGAGCCGGGGGAAAAAGCTAAAGGGATGCGCAAAGAGAACAGGCTAAAACTCTATGCCTGCCCTGGCCTTAAGCCCTGCGTCCAGTGGGTGTTTAACCGCCCTCATCTCGGTTACATAATCGGCCGCCTCTATCAGGGAGGCCGGAGCCTGTCTGCCGGTCAGCACAAGCTCCACGCTGGCGGGTTTCCGCCTGAGGAAAAGAAGCGCCTCTTCTTCCGTGACAAGTCCGTGCTTTATCAGGTGCATGAACTCATCCATTACCACAAGGTCATATCCAGGCATGATGACGGCCAACTGCTCCAGCGCCCCGACCGCTTTCGCCCTCAGCGCGCCAAGATCGGCCCCGGGATGAAAATATGGGGACAGCACCTCCTTGAAGCTCAGTATGCGCACATGGAGTTTTTCCAGCATGGCTATCTCCCCGCCGTTTACCGCCTTCATGAACTGAGAGAAAAGCACCTTCAGCCCCCTGCCCCTGGCCCGCACGGCAAGCCCTACGGAAGCGGTGGTCTTCCCTTTCCCGTCGCCGGTATATATGTGGATCAGTCCGTTTTCCATATGCTGCCGATTATAACAAATCAGAAGGGAAGCCCGTCTGTCCGTGGCCCCCCGATTTCAAAGGATGTCCTTCTTCCTGGCCTCAAATTCCTCCTTGCTTATCTCCCCCCTCGCATACCGCTTCTTGAGGATGTCCAGGGCAGTATCCTCCACTTTTTCGCTCTTTTTAACGGAATGCGCAAGCCATCTGATCAAATACACAAGCCCCACGATGACAAGCACCCAAATCACCAGCATGAAAAGCGCTCCCAAAAAACCCATGCCGTATTCCCACCCCGCCATATCCTTTCCTCCTTCCGCTGCCGTTAGTGCCTGGCGGTCCCTCCCGCATCCGTTGCCTGGAGGTTATTGACGTGCCGGCAGTGCATTGAAATTCATCACGCCTTCCCACTTCCACTTATCTGCTAGCACCGGGCAGGCAGGATGTCAATGTCGAAAATGTTTTGTAACTTTTTAAGGGACAGGGCCTCACGCGGGAAGCGACAGCCCGGTTTCTCTTTTTTGCAGGGCAGACCGCAATGAGCTATATTTTACACGTCAAGACCTTGAGGACTTTTTCTTTAGCGAAATATTCCTGATTGGAGGCCCCTGATAAATGCCCAGGTCAACTGACGATTATGGAAAGCTTACGATTGCCGGGGTCCTTGGTGAGCTGAAGACCGATGCCGGCAAAGGGCTTACTGCGCAGGAGGCCCAGAGCCGCGTCGCCTCATACGGCTATAATGAGATCCCCGAAAAAGAGCAGTCCGTACTCATCCGTATGGCCAAAAGGTTCTGGGGGCCTATCCCCTGGATGATAGAGATCGCCGCGCTGCTTTCCGCTGCGGTCCGCCGATGGGAAGATTTTTCGATAATCATGGTGCTACTCCTTACGAATGCGTTCATAGATTTCTGGCAGGAGGCCAAGGCGTTGAGCGCGCTCAAGGTGCTCAAGGAGAAACTGGCGAAGAAGGCGATCGTGCTGCGAGACGGCGCTTTCAAGACGATAGACGCAAGACAGCTTGTCCCTGGAGACATCATCAAGGTAAAAATAGGGGATGTGGTCCCCGCGGACCTGAAACTCATCGAAGGCGACTATATCCAGGCGGACCAGTCCGCGCTCACCGGGGAGTCCCTGCCGGTATCCAAAAAGCCAGGCGATGCCGCGTATTCCAATTCGGTCATAAAACAGGGAGAGATGAAGGCGGTGGTCGCAAACACCGGCTTAAACACCTTTTTCGGCGAGACCGTGGCGCTCGTTGCCAGGGCCGGCCGCGAGGAACGGAGCCATTTCCAAAAGGCGGTCATCGGCATAGGAAATTATCTTATTTTCATCACCATATTCCTGGCTGCCTTAATCCTCATCACGGCAATGTTCCGGCAGGAGAACATGTTAAGCATTTTGAGGTTTACCCTTGTCCTGGCGGTTGCCTCGATACCTGTCGCCCTTCCGGCGGTTCTGTCCGTGACCATGGCGGTGGGCGCGGTGAACCTGGCAAAGAAGCAGGCCATAGTCAGCCGCCTTGTCGCAATCGAGGAACTGGCGGGAGTGGACGTGCTTTGCTCTGATAAAACGGGTACGCTTACCCAGAACAGGATGACAGTGGACGAGCCCGTTTCCTTTGGCCCCTATTCTACGAATGACGTAATGATATATGCCGCCCTGGCCTCAAGGCAGGAAAACATGGACCCTATAGAACTGCCCGTGTTCGAATACCTCAAGGCAAAAGACATGATGGATTCCCTGAACAGGTTCACCCAGGAAAAATTCGTTCCCTTCGACCCGGTCAGCAAACGGACGGAGGCGCGGGTGGCGGCCGGCGATAAAACCCTTATCGTCACAAAAGGGGCCCCCCAGGTGTTATGGACCCTCTGCCGCGACGAGTGCGAAGAAATAGAAGACAAAGTGGGCGAGTTCGCGGAAAAAGGTTATCGAACACTTGGGGTGGGGATCAAGCAGCCTGGAGACGATTATTTTCAGTTTGTGGGCCTCATACCGCTTTTTGATCCCCCGAGGGAAGACTCCGGCGAGACGATACGCGAAGCCAGGGCCCTTGGCCTTGACGTAAAAATGGTAACGGGGGACAACAGGGCCATAGCCAGGCAGATAGCCGGAATACTGGGGATGGGCGGGGACATCCTTGACGCAAGCGAGCTTAAGGGGGCAAGCACAAGGGAGATGGTAATCCTTGGGGATATCATCGCAAAGACCATCTACAAAAAGCTGTCTCCTGCCGTATCGGAGCACGATGTCAGGAGGTTCTCAAAGGAGGTCATTAAAGACCTTGAAAAATCTTTTGAGACCGCCAACCTCCCGGAGGGGCATGTTCATAAGCATGAGTCTGAGCTCATAGAGCTGATAGAGGATGCGACGGGGTTCGCGCAGGTGTTCCCCGAGGACAAATATCTCATTGTGGACAAGCTCCAGAAGAGCGGGCATATCGTAGGCATGACAGGCGACGGCGTGAACGACGCCCCTGCGCTCAAGAAGGCTGATGCCGGCATCGCCGTCTCCGGTGCCACCGGCGCGGCCCGGGCGGCTGCGGACGTTGTCCTGATGGCTCCAGGGCTTTCTGTGATAGTGGATGCGATAAAGGGCGCGAGGGTGACCTTTGAAAGAATGAAGAGCTACAGCATCTACCGCATAGCGGAAACCATACGCGTAATACTCTTCATGACCGCATCCATAATCATCTTCAACTTCTATCCAGTCACGGCGATCATGATCATCATTCTTGCGTTCCTCAACGACCTGCCCATACTTGCCATCGCGTACGACAGGACGAAGGTGGACGACAAGCCCGTCAAATGGAAGATGAGAGAGATAATCACGCTTTCCACCGTCCTTGGGATGGCCGGCGTTGTCTCCAGTTTCGGGATATTCTACATGGCGGAGAAGTACATGCGGCTGTCCGCCCCCGTTGTACAGAGCTTTATCTTCTTAAAGCTTGCCGTCGCCGGCCACCTGACTATATTCGTCACGCGGACCGAAAACCACTTCTGGCAAAAACCCTACCCGTCGCCTCTCCTTTTCTTGGCGGCTTTCCTTACGAAGGCCGTCGCCACTCTCTTTGCGGTCTACGGATGGTTCGTAAGCCCAATAGGCTGGAGGTATGCTTTTCTGGTGTGGGGATACGCGCTGGCATGGTTTGTCATCAACGATTATATAAAAATATGGACTTACCAGGCGCTAAGGAAAGAGGGATCATCGCATGACCTCCCTTGACCTCAGTCTGACAGCAGCTCCAGAAGCTTGGTCCTTGTCTTCCCGATCTGCTCCGGAGTGATGATACCCTTTACGTTCCCGGCCGACTCATTTGCCTTCCTGTGCGGCAACGAGGGAGATCGAAGCCTTTTTTTATGCAGCTTTGCCACAATATTCATAAACGTCAGGTCCTCCGCAACGACAGCATAATTTCTTTCCGCAATGTCAGCCACTTTGACTGTTTTGTCTTGCGCGGCTTTTTCAAACGCATCATATCCGGCTATAACGCCCGCTACAGCACCATCGGACACGGCAAGATAATGGGTTGCAAAAGGAAGTTTCGGCAGCTCTTCCAGAAAAGTCCCTGCCGTAATATCGGCGGCAACCGGGACCAGGTGCGAATCCATTATCTCGCCCGCCGTTTTTATGTCCGGCAGGTCCCGCCGGAGGACCTCCGTCACGAAGTGCTTTCTGCGCGCAAGCTTCATCGTGTAAATGCTCTCCTTTGAAAAGACCTTCCTGACACCGTAGCTGATCGTGACACCGCCCTGGAATTCCTTAGAAACGCCGGGGCAGGAAGATGTATAATTGCAAAATGCTTATAAATCGTCCCAGGACATCCGCCCCGAATGAATGACGATGTGATCAAGGCCTCGGGCCGGCAGGAGACCAGCAAACTGGCAGAAATGGCCGCCCTTTTTAAAAAGTTCCATATACACGAGCACACCGCTTTAATAATCCTGTCCGTCCTGGTGGGGGTTACCGCGGGTCTTGCGAATATCCTTTTCCGCACCACCATTAACTTCGTCCACCAGCTTTTTTTCATACAGGGGGCGGCCCTTCTGGACATAAACCGGGGGGGGATATACAGGGTGTTTTTGCCTCTGCTGCCAATGGCTGGAGCGCTTCTTCTGATACCGCTTTCCAAAGCCTTCCCTGGGGAAGTGAACGGCTACGGGCTTCCGAAGTTCATAGAGCTTGTGAACATAAGGGGGGGCGTGATAAAGATAAGAAACATCTTTCTTAAAATTATCGCCCCCGCGCTCACCATAGGCACTGGCGGGTCCGCGGGGATAGAGGGGCCCATCGCGATAATCGGAGGCACGATCGGTTCCGGCACCGGGCAGCTCTTCAGGGCCTCCGGAAGCAGGATGAAGCTACTGATAGCGGCAGGCTCCGCCGGGGCGATAGCGGCCACCTTCAACGCTCCGATAGCCGGGGTGATGTTCGCCATAGAGATAGTGCTCCTTGGGAATTATGAGATATCGTCGTTTGCCGCCATAGTAATATCGTCGGGCATGGCCACGGTTGTATCGAGGGCATTTTACGGCTCCAATCCCGCCTTCATGGTGCCTGAGTACCAGCTGAGGAGCATGTGGGAGATACCGCTTTACATGATATTCGGGGTACTTACAGGCTTTCTGGCCGTTTTGTACATCAAGGTCTTTCACGGCGTCAAGGACGAATTCGATAAACTCGGGATCAACCCCCAGTTGAAGCCGGTGCTCGGGGCCTTCATAATAGGCTCTTTCGCCATTTTCCTTCCCCAGATCCTTGGAAACGGCTATGACATCATCGGGCTTGCCCTGATCGGGAAGATTCTCTTCCCGGTAATCATAGCGCTTATATTCATGAAGCTCCTGGCAACCGCCGTCACCATAGGCTCCGGCGGGGCGGGAGGAGTTTTTGCCCCCTCGCTATTCATAGGCGCGATGGCAGGCGGAAGCTACGGCTACCTCGTCCACTGGCTGTTTCCTGCCTACACGGCGCCTCCCGGCGCATATGCCACGGTAGGGATAGGCTCTTTTCTTGCCGCCGCCACACATGCGCCGCTTACCGGCATATTCCTTCTTTTCGAGATGACCGGCAACTACAAGATAATCATCCCCCTCATGTTCTCATCCATCATAGGCACGCTTATAGCCAAACGGGTCTACCCGGACTCCATAGACACGGTGGATATAACCAAAAAAGGGATAAAAATACACATGGGCAGGGAAGTAGCCATCATGAGCAGCATAAAGATATGTGACATCATGAGGCAGGACTTCATTACCGCCAGAGAAGACGCCACCCTGGACCAGGTCATAAACGAGATGATCAGAAAAGAGAAATTCTATATTCCGGTAGTTGACCCAGGAGGGCTGATGAAGGGCATTATATCCTTTCAGGACGTGAGGCCTGTGCTCCTGGAGGAAGAGGTAAAGGAGATAGTGCGCGCGGGCCAGGTGGCCACGGAAGAGGTGATAGTGCTCTATCCGGACGAAAACCTGAATGCAGCGATAGAGCGGTTCTCCCTGAAGGACATAGACGAGATACCGGTTGTCAGCAGGGAAAACCCCAAAAAAGTGGTTGCCATGGTGAGCAGGCGGGATGTGATAGCGGCCTATAACAAGGAAGTGCTGAAGAAAACCACGGAGCGATAACAGAACCTATCTCAAAGTCGCTTCTGGCTGCAAGAGGCTGAAATGGATAGCGAGCGTATCCGGCAGGGCAAGCGAGCGAACCTGAAAAATGGGCAAGTCATCAAATAAGATTCCCGCAGCTTGCCGCAGGGAATCTCAATAGCGGCATACGGCGTTCATCAAAGGAAAAGCGGAAGCGATTTTATTTTTCTGAGACAGGTTCTAACTAAAACCGCTTGAGCCCCTCGGCCGCCTTCATGTTCCCCGAATCCAGGATGAGGGCTTTTTCAAACTGCCTTTTAGCCTCCGCCGCCCTTCCGGCCTTGAGGTAAATATGCCCCAACTCCGCATAGCAATCGCCATCGAAGGGCGAAAGCCCGATGGCCTCGAACATCGCCCGTTCGGCTTCCGCGGAAAAAGAAAGATCCCCAGCGGCTCCGCTCAGGGCCAGGGCAAGCCGCCTCCACTTGGCCGGGTCCGAGGGGTCGCTCCTGACCGCCTCCCGTAAAGAGCTTATGTTGCCGTAAGCCTCCGGGCTTTCCGTGGAATCGGCGTTTGCGGCTGCTTTTTCCGCCGCTTCTTTGTCTTCATGGCGGTCTTCCACCTCCGGGGCCTGACCGCTGTTTTCCGCATGCCTGGCCCGCCCGCCCGACGCATCCTGCTTCCGCATAAGTGATATGTAGGCCCTCTTTACCGCGTCGAATATCTCCACAAGCTTTTCCCTGAGCTGCAGTCCATCGGCATCGTATGCCCTCTCCGGATGGAACTCTCTGGCAAGCCTGTAATAATTCTTCTTGATATTCCCGGCGTCCGCTCCCTCCTCCAGACCCAAAAGCCCGCAAGGGGTCATCGAGGAAAGTTTTTCGTGAAAGGCCGCAACCTTTGCCGCAAAACCGTCCAGTTCCTCCGGCAGAGGATCTTGAAAAAGGACGTCCAGGGATATGTTTTCCGTCTCCATTTTCTTTTCGGTCAGTATCCCTATGGCCCAGAAGACATAGATTATCTTCATCGCCTCAAAACTGTTGAACCAGGAGTCCTCTATCACCTGCTTGATGGTCCTCTGTCCGTCAACCAGCGACAGGATCTTCCTGTCCTTGGCCGAGAACTGGACGTTCTGGAAGAGTCTCAGGGGGTCGTCGTTCAACTGCAGCGTCGTCCAGACAGGGGGTATCTCTTCCTTTATGCGTATGAGGCTGTCCACCCTGCTTACGCCCTCGTATATCAGGCTGCCGGCGCTCATCTTGAGGGTAATTACCTCGTCGGGCACCTGTCCCTCCACGAACTCGTACTGGGCCTCTTCATACTCAAAGAGGCTGTAAATTATCTCCTTCACCTGGTGTTTGATCGCCCAGAAAAGCTCTTTTGGCGTGATGTAGCCAAGCTCAACCAGCACCGCGCCATGCCTCCTGCCGGACCTCTTCATGATCTCGGTGGAGTATTCGAACTGCTGGAGGGATATCTTGCCGGTCTTCACCAGCGTCACGCCCAGCCAGTCGTCATTGCTGCTTGAAGAGGCGAACACCGCCTCTCCATCCTTCAGATAGACGTTCTTGCAGGTCCCGCCGGACCTTACCGTAAGCTTGCCGGTCAGCCCGGATTCGTTCAGGCAAGCAAGGAGCCTAGGGAAAGACGCGTCCCTCTTGAAGTCCCCCTTAAAAGGGATTTTCCCCTTTTTCTTTTCCTGCTCTTCTTCCATCTCAGGTATATCTCTTGACCTCGAAGCGGTACAGGTCGACCTCTTTTTCTCCGGGCGGGATGCCCGCCTTGAGCATGGCTATCCTCACCTGCTCCTCCGAGGAGCCGACCCCTTCGATGTCCGGCAGGAGGAGGCCTCTCCTTGGCCCCTTTGCCACTATCACGCCGTACTTTTTTGCATCAAGCTCCGAAACGGAATTCACCTTCTCCGGCGGGCAAAGGACATCAACGGAATAGTCCAGATCTTCAAGCTCATCTTCCGAAACGGGGAAAAAGCGGGGGTCTTCCGTGGCTGACGCTATGGCGTTTCTTATGGCCTCCAGTGAGGCGCAGCCGGTGACAGGCTCAATGGTGCCGATACAGCCCCTGAGCTGGCCTTTTTTTTTAAGACAGACAAAGACGCCAGCCCTCCCGGTAAGGTCACGGGAAAGCTCGCCGGGGTCTGTAATGACCTTGCCTTCCTTCACATATATCTCGACCGCTTTTTTTACAAGGGCCACCAGCGGGTGCATCTTTTAAAATTCCCTTTTCAGGGCATAATCGGCAAGGGTAAGGAGCTCCTGTTTTTCGGGGCAGTCGCTGATTATATCAAGTTCGGCCTTGGCATCCTCAAGAAACCGCATGGCCTTTTCCAGCGAGATGTTTACCGCGTCGTATTTCCTGAACAGCTCAAGTACCCTCCCCATGCCTTCCCTGGTTGGACCGTTTTCAAGTATGCCCTTTATCTCGTCGCGCTCGCCCTCGCCGGCCTCCTTAAGGAGGTTTATGAGCGGAAGGGTGATCTTGCCCTCCTCCAGGTCCTTGCCGAGTTTCTTTCCGAACCCTCCGTCCCCGGCCATGTAGTCCAGGACGTCATCGGCCATCTGGAACGTTATGCCGGCCTTGAGGCCAAACCGGGCAAGGGCCTCCTCCCATTCCGGGGAGGCGCCTCCCAGGAGCGCGCCGATCCTGCAGGCGGCCGACATCAGCACTCCCGTTTTGGAAGAGATTATCTTTATGTAATCCTCCTCCGTTATGTTCACGTCGCCGGATTTTTCAAGCTGAAGGAGCTCTCCTTCCGTCATGGAGGTAACGGCGCCCGAAAGCGCGCCGATGACCCTTATGTCGCCGGAGGCAACCGCCCGCCTGAGGGCGTTAGCATACAGGAAATCCCCCACAAGGACCACCGCCTGATTGCCCCATGTCACATGGGCCGCGGGCCTGCCCCTCCTTACCTCCGCAGCGTCCACCACGTCATCGTGCAGAAGTGAGGCGCTATGGATAGACTCTATGACCCCTGCAAGCGCAATGTGGTCGGAGCCTCTGTAGCCGGACAGCCTTGCGCTTACGAGCAGAAAGACAGGCCTTATGCGCTTGCCGCCGCCCTCTATAAGATACCGGCCAATAAGCGGTATGAGGACGATATCGCTTGAGAAAAGCTCCTGCAGGCTTTCCTCCACGCGGGCAAGGTCGCGGTCATAGGAATCAAATATCTTTTTTATGTCCTTGCCGATCTCCTTGATCATGACCTTCCCGGCCTGTTCCTTTTCTTCCCGCCAGGGGAGGTTTTTGCTTTTTTTGTTCTTTCTGTTTTCCGCGGCGCCAGTTTCCTGAGCTCCCCGGGTTTAAAGACCCCCAGCTCCGTTATGATCGCGGTCACGTATTTTGCCGGAGTGACATCGAAGGCCATGTTCCTTGCGTTTACGCCGTAAGGGGCGATCCTTCTGCCGGCCAGCGAGGCCACCTCCTCCGGGTCTCTCTCCTCGATGGGTATCATGCTGCCTGAGGCCATTGAAAAATCTATGCTGCTTAGCGGGGCGGCCACGTAGAAGGGCAACCCGTGCTCCTTGCACAGCACCGCAACCGTGTAGGTGCCTATCTTGTTGGCTACGTCTCCGTTCCTTGTGGTCCTGTCGGTGCCAACGATGGCCAGGTCTATTTCCCCTCTTCTCATGAGCGCGCCTGCGGAGTTGTCCGTAATAAGCGTCATCGGTATGCCCGCCTCTTTCATCTCAAAGGCGGTCAGCCTCGCCCCCTGGAGGACCGGACGGGTCTCGTCCACGATGACATGTATCTTCTTGCCCTGCTCCGTTGCCACAAATATGGCCGCAGTGGCCGTGCCGTATCCTCCCGTGGCAAGCGCCCCGGCATTGCAATGGGTAAGGACCACGTCCCCGTCCTTTATGAACTGGGCCCCCCACTGGCCGATGGTCCTGTTTATCTTTATGTCCTCTTCCAGAATGCTTCGCGCTTCACGCCAGAGAGTCTCCCTTGCCCCGCCCACGCTTTCATGTCCCAGGGATGCAAGCCTTGCCCTCATCCTGTCTACGGCCCATTTGATGTTGACCGCCGTGGGCCTGGTGGACAGAAGACCTTCACAGACCGGCTCAAGCGCGCGGGAAAGCGACTCAACGCTGCCGGCCCGTGCAGACTGGGCGCCCAGGGCCACCCCCATTGCGGCCGCTATGCCTATTGCCGGCGCTCCCCGTATTTTAAGCTCCCGGATGCACCAGGCAACGTCCATCCAGCTTTTGCATTCGATAAGGTCCACCTCGTGGGGAAGCTTGCTTTGATCGAGGATAAAGACCTTGCCTTCCTTCTGTTCTATGGCATTAAGCATGTCTGCTCATATTAAACCAGCCGGTGAGGGATTTTTGCAAACATTTTTACGGCCTTGGCTATCATTATCTTAAATGCAGTTTTTTAAGCAGGAGCCCCAGAAATTTATTCAGGAAATGCTTTCTGGACAGAAACGGGATCACCGGTTTTTTACGAAGGCCCAGGGACTCAAGCAGTTGCTGTATTTCCGGGTTCCGGTCTATGGAGGCACCCTTCCTGAGTATGTCCACCGCATCCTGTTTCCGTCCCGCCCTGAGATAAAGCCTGCCAAGGTTCAGGTAGACCACTGGCTCCCCTGGCGCCTGTCCGGTGAGCTGCTGGGAGTCCGTTATTGCGTTTTCAAGCTGCCCTCTCTGGGTTGCGGAAAGGAGGGCCAGATAAGACCGGCAGAGCGGGTTTGAGCTGTCCAGATTGAAGGATTTTTCGAAGCTTGCCAGCGCCGCCAGCGCTTCGCCCTTCCTGTAGAGTTCCTCCCCTTTTTCAAAAAGCTCCTTCGCAGTGCTCATCCGCAAATAAAAACCCCCTCCGCGGCGCGAATTTTACTTTTCCTCTCGACGAAATTCTACCAGAACACCAGAAATATTGCTTTGCGAAAAGGCCGGGCCTGCCTCTCAGCGCCTGCCCATGTGCTTTTTCAGGTAGCGCCCGGTGTAGGAGCGGGCTTCCCTGCGCAGGCCCTCCGGTGTGCCCTGGTAGATGATGCGCCCTCCCTTTTCGCCGCCTTCGGGGCCCAAGTCTATGACCCAGTCTGCCGCTTCCACGACATCAAGGTTGTGCTCTATGACAACAACGGTGCTGCCCCTGTCCACGAGTTTGCCAAGCATCCCCAGGAGCGCCCCGACATCGTAATAATGGAGCCCCACCGTGGGCTCGTCAAGGACGTACAGGAAGTCCTCCTTGCGCGCAAGTCCGAGCTCGGCGCATATCTTAAGCCTTTGTGCCTCTCCGCCCGAAAGCGTGGTCGCAGGCTGCCCAAGCTTCAGATAGCCCAGACCGATTTCCTCAAGCTGGGAAAGCCTGCCCGCTATCGACGGGGTCCCGCTGAAGAACTCCGCGGCTTCCTCCACGGTCATCTCAAGGACCTGGCTTATGTCCTTGTCCCTGTAGTGCACCCTAAGGGCCTCGCGGGTGTAGCGCGTCGCGCCGCAGTCCTCGCATTTGATGAAGAGGTCCTCGAAGAAATACATCTCGAACTTCTGATAGCCCTCCCCGCTGCATGTGGGGCACCTTCCGCCGGGGACGTTGAAGGAAAAAAAACCCGGCCCGTAGCCGTGCGCCTTCGCCTCCGGCTGCATGGAGAACAGCTTTCGTATCTGGTCGAATATTTTAAGGTAGGTGACCGGGTTTGAGCGCGGCGTCCTGCCGATGGGGCTCTGGTCTATCAGCTTTACGCCGTGCACCGCCTCCATGCCGCGCAGCGTCTTATAGGGCAGGGGGGGCTCCGGCTCCACCTTGAGCTTCCTGGCAAGCGCCCGGTAGAGTGTCTCGACCACAAGGCTGCTTTTGCCGGAGCCGGATACGCCCGAGACCACCGCCAGACAGCCAAGGGGCACCTTCAGGTCTATTCCCCTCAGGTTATTTCCGCTTGCCCCCAAAAGGCCGAGCCACCCTTTGGGCTTTCGCCTGGATGCGGGGGACTGGAAGCGGTCCGTCCCTTTAATGTAGCGCGCCGTCAGGGTATCGGCCGCGTGGAACTCTTTCTGGCTGCCGGAAAAGACCACGGAGCCGCCCAGGTGCCCTCCGCCCGGGCCCAGCTCCACCACCCAGTCCGCCCTCTCAATGATCTCCTTGTCGTGCTCCACGACTACAAGGGTGTTTCCCAGGGCGGAAAGCTCCGCCATGATGTCCGCCACCCTTTCAGTGTCCCTTGGGTGCAGGCCCACAGTTGGTTCATCCAGCACATAGAGCGTGCCGGTAAGCCTGGAAGCAAGCTGGTTCGAGAGGTTCACCCTCTGGTACTCGCCCCCTGAAAGCGTCCTTGCCTCGCGGTCCAGGCTCAGATAATCAAGCCCCACGCGCTTTAAAAATCCGAGCTTCATTTTTATCTGCCTCAGGGGTTCCTTCGCTATTGCCGACTCCGCCGGAGAAAGGGCCATGAGATCCTGCGCGGAGCTGGAAAATAAACTGTCAAGCCCGCCTACCGGCGTAGCGGTAAGCTCCGCTATGTCCTTGCCGCCGATCCTGTATGCCAGGGCCTCCGGCCTCAACCGCTTTCCTCCACACGAAGGGCATGTCTGCCCTTTCCTGTACCGGGAAAGGAAGACCCGCACGTGGAGCTTGTACCGCCTGCCTTCCATGTCCTCGAAGAAATCATCTATTCCGTAAAAATTTGCATCCCCTTTGAAGAGCACCTCTTTTTCAGTCCTGGAAAGCTCCCTCCACGGCCTGTCCAACGGGAAGGGCTCTTTGTTTTTCCCCTTCCTGTCCTTAAGGGCCTTGAGCATCTGCCTTTTCCACCACCTGAGCGAGGGCTTTTCCCATGGCTCTATGGCCCCCTCCGAAACGGAGAGGTAGGGGTCCGGCACTATGAGGTCCTCGGAATACCTGAGGATGTTGCCAAAACCCTTGCACTCAGGGCAGGCCCCGACCGGGTGATTGAACGAAAAAAGAAGGGGTGATGGCTCCAGAAGCTCATGCCCGCAGTTGTCACAGACGTTTCCGGCGGAAAACCTGAGCTCTCTCCAGGCGCCCCCGTCCGCTGCAAGAAGGACCTTCATCCTGCCCCCGCCTTGCCTGAATGCGGTCTCGATAGAATCGGCAAGCCGAGGGTCATCCCGTATCACCAGCCGGTCAAGGACGATGGCCAGCCCGTTGCCGTTCGAGGATGCCTCGGGGGCGGTGGCCCCGTTACCCCCTCCAAATTCGAGGACCTGCCCCTGGTGTAAATACCGGTAGAACCCTTTGCCCTTGAGCACCTCCGCGGGCTCGCGGCTCTCAAAGATTATGAGGGCTCCCTCTCTGGCGTGCTCTCTTAAAAGCTCCTGCTTTATGGCGGTGGGGTCCCACTTGCGAATGGGCTGACCGCACGCAGGGCAGAAGGGCCGGCCTACCTTTGAATAAAGGAGCCTGAAATAATCGTATATCTCGGTGAGGGTCCCGACAATGGAGCGGGAGCCCCGCACGGGGTTTCTCTGCTCAAGCGCGATGGCCGGCCTGATGTTGAGTATTGCGTCGACCGCCGGCCTGTCCATCTTTTCAAGAAAAAGCCTGGCGTACGTGGAAAGGGACTCTATGAACCTCCACTGACCCTCCGCGAAAATGGTGTCAAAGGCCAGGGACGATTTGCCGGAACCGGACACGCCCGTCACCGCGATGACCTTGTCATGCGGCAGGACCAGGGAGATGTTTTTCAGGTTGTTCTGCTTCGCGCCCTCAATTATAAGCTCTTCAAAGGACATTGTTATATTTTAACTTAAAGGCGTGACCGTGGTCTTCCCTAGGCAAACAACGAAATCAGGTTTGGTTACTAAGCCGGTCATTGGTAAAGCCTCATTCAGCCGTTATCCGTCATTCCGGCTTGTCTGGAATCCCTCTGCGTCTTTCCGGAGGATTCCCGGCGCGCTGACGCTTGCGGCCGCACATTTTCAATCATTACCGCGCATGGCCGGACTTGGTACACCAGCCTGATCATGGCTGGGAAGAGATTCCGTCCGTCTTCCTTGCCGAGCTGCTTTCCGGCAATTGAAAAAGGGGAGCACGGCAGCCCCCCTGAAATAATATCAACGCCCTTGAACGCCGCTCCATCAAATGTGTTCAAGTCATGTTCGATGACATTCCACCCTGGGCGATTCAGGCGCAGGGTTGCACATGCGTGCTTATCGATTTCGACCAAACCGGCATGTTCTATGCCGGCCTGCTCCAATCCGATTGCCTGGCTGCCTGCACCCGCACATAACTCCAGAGTGGTGATTCCAGTTCGTTTCCTACTGTTTCCAGCCTGCTTAAACAAAGCTATGTCCCAAGGATTTCCGGAAACCCTGTTTATTCATATTAAAATTTCGAAGGCAAAAAACACGTTCCCTCAGCACTGCACGGACAAGTTCACACGAGACAAGTAAAGATAATCAAACCTTTTTGGATTATAAAAAGCAAGCAATTCCCAGCGTTTCCACCTTCTGGCAGGTACGAGGTGCGCCTTCCTGGAAAAAACGCAAAAAATCCATTTAAAAAAACCCTCCTTTTCTGTTATAAAATCCTTATGGACGGCAAACACAAAAACCTGAAGAGCGCCGCTGCCTTCCACGGGCATACATGCCCTGGGCTTGCCATAGGCGTAAGGGTGGCAGGGCTCGCACTTAAAGAGATATTCAGGGGCAGGGCGCAGGACGAGGAGATCGTCGCAATAGTGGAGAACGATTCCTGCGCGGTTGACGCCATACAGCTCCTTACGGGCTGCACCCTGGGGAAAGGCAACCTCATCCTGAGAGACTACGGGAAGCAGGTGTACACGTTCATAAGGCGCCCCGCGAAGGAGGGTCTTACGGGTGAGGCGTTAAGGGTCTCGGTTGATTTCAGAGGCCCGGAGGAGACGCCAAGGGAAAAAGAGATGTGGGGGCGGTTTTCGGGAGGGGACCGTTCGGAGGAAGTCTTAAAGGCCGTCCACGCAAGGCGATCAAAAAAGATAAAGGCCATAATGGAGGCGGCGGACGAGGAGCTTTTTTCCCTGAGAAGGCTAAGGATGAGGCCGCCCTGCACGGCCAGGATGCTGCCCAGCGTGCGCTGCGAAAAATGCGGCGAAAAGATGATGGAGACAAAAATGAGCCTCTTTGGGGGCAGAAAACTCTGCCGGCCCTGCTTTGAAAAGGAGACATCTTGCAGAGACTGATAGAGAAAGCAAACACCCTCGTGGAGGCCCTGCCCTATATAAAAAATTTCAGCGGCAAGACCTTCGTCATAAAATACGGCGGGGCCGCGCAGATAGACGAATCCCTTAAAAACGCCTTCGCGCAGGACATAGTCCTTCTTAACTTCATAGGCATCCATCCGGTCGTGGTCCATGGCGGCGGCCCCAGGATATCGGCGATGATGAAGAAGCTCGGCAAGGAGCCCCGGTTCATAAACGGCCAGCGCGTGACCGACCAGGAGACGATGGAGATAGTGGAGATGGTGCTTGGCGGGCTCATAAACAAAGAGATAGTCTCGCTGATAAACAGCCATGGGGGCAGGGCGATAGGACTTACCGGAAAGGACGGCCCCCTGATAAAGGCTGTAAAAAAGGGAACGCGCGGCCAGGGCAAACCGGCCCGCGGACAAAAGGCCAGGGAAACGGACCTGGGGCTTGTAGGCGATGTGACGGAAGTGGACCGGGACATCCTCTTGAGCCTCCAGAGGGAGGACCTCATTACGGTCATCTCCCCCATTGGGGCCGGCCCGGGCGGCGAGGCCCTGAACATAAACGCGGACTCCGCGGCCTCAGCCGTGGCCTCCGCGCTCAAGGCGGAAAAACTGATACTGCTTACAGACGTGCCGGGCATAATGGAAGACGGGAAGACCGTATCGACGCTGAACGGCAAGCGGGCCGGGGAGCTGATGAAAAAAGGCGTGGTTTCGGGCGGGATGATACCAAAGACCCAGGCCTGCCTGGAGGCGCTGCGCGCAGGCGTTCGAAAGACCCATATACTGGACGGCCGGGTGCCGCATTGCCTGCTTCTTGAGATATTCACAAACGAGGGTGTGGGGACGGAGATAATCCCCTGAGGGGGACGCTTTCAGGAATTCTGGAAGAGCCAGAACCGCTCGCCTTCGTACTCCTGCCTGTCCCCGTATTTAAAGCCGTCCGCCGCACGCTCCTCGATCGCACTGGCGCCCCTGTTTCTGAGCGCTCCTGGCAGGCAGCGGAGGACATCCGGAACCAGCTTCCTGAAATTAAGCAGGGCCGATGGCTCCTTCCTGGCCCCAAGGTACGAATAATCGAACGCCCCTCCGCAGATCCTGAGGCTCCCGGGCCCCTCCGCGGATATCAGGTCCAGGTAGAAATTGAACTCTTTCATTTTTCCTTTCGACTGCCCGCCATCGGAGGGGCTTTTTTTGGGCCTTAGCTTGCCAAAAGATGGCATGCCCGTTGCCGCCATAAGCGCAACAGCCGCTACTACCTTCACCCCGCTTATTTCCTCCTGCTGTTTTTCTTCCTGTGGCGCCGCCATGGGGTCTTCTTCAAAAAAACTTCCGGCGCAGACAAGGGAAAACCGGTCCCAGGGCACAAGCACTTCCCTGCCCTTGGCGTAAGGGGCGTCCATCGTGCCGGACTCGGGTATTATCAGCCCCTCGCCTGCCGGGACCGCTTTTCTTATGGGCTTAAGCGCGGGAAATGCCTTGACGTTTGAAGAGGACAGGACGGCGCAGGCAAACCCGCCTGCGGCAAGCTTCTGGCTTAAGGCCCTTGCCTCCTCTAAGGAGCCCGTCTTGTGCAGGACGCCCCAGGTACGCCTCAGGCGCACCGCCGCATCCTGTACGGAAACCGAAAGAGCGCTGCTTAAAATCCTGGCAAGCTCCTGAAAGGGGAAACGGCCTGCGGGCTCCGGCCTTGAGACAACCAGAAAATATGCTTCCTTTTCTCCGGTCAACATAAAAAGGGCACCTCAAAACGAATATGAAAATCTAACGCCCTATCTTTTCGATCCCCATGTAAGGCCTGAGCGCCTCCGGGATCAAGATGCTGCCGTCCTTCTGCTGATAGTTCTCGATCACAGCCACCAGGGTGCGCCCTATGGCAAGTCCGGAGCCGTTCAGGGTATGCACGAACTCAGTGCCTTTCTTGCCCGTCCTTCTGAACCTTATGTCCGCCCGCCTTGCCTGGAAATCCACGAAGTTGGAGCATGAAGATATCTCCCTGTATTTCCCCTGGCCGGGCAGCCAGACCTCCAGATCGTAGGTCTTGGCGGATGAGAAGCCCAGGTCCCCGGTGCAAAGCGTCATAACCCTGTAGGGAAGGCCAAGCCCCCGCAGAATGTCCTCGGCGTGCGAAGTGAGCTTTTCGAGCTCGGTAAAGGAGTCCTCCGGCCTTGTGAACCTCACGAGCTCCACCTTGTTGAACTGGTGCTGCCTTATGAGCCCCCTTGTGTCCTTTCCGTAGGAGCCCGCCTCGCGCCTGAAACAGGGAGTATATGCGGTATAGCAGATGGGGAGTTTTTCCTCCTCCAGTATCTCGCCCCTGTGGATGTTCGTGACCGGCACCTCGGCAGTGGGTATCAGATAGAGTCCCGGGTCTGCTATCTTGAACAGCTCCGCCTCGAACTTTGGGAGCTGGCCTGTTCCGGTCATGCTTTCGGGGTTCACCAGGACGGGGGGAAACACCTCCGTGTAGCCTTTGGAGGTGTTCATGTCCAGCATATAGTTCATCAGCGCCCGCTCGAGCCTTGCGCCCGCGCCCTTCATGAGGGAAAACCGCGCGCCTGCTATCTTCGCCGCCCGCTCGAAGTCCATTATCCCGTGCATCTCGCCCAGGTCCCAGTGGTTCAGGGGCTCGAAGTCGAACTGCGCGGGCTCGCCCCATTTCCTGGTCTCCACATTGCCAGCCTCGTCCTTGCCCTCCGGCACGGATTCGTCCGGCAAGTTAGGCAGAGTGAGCAGGAAATCCCTGGCCTCCCTTTCCAGGTCCCTCTGGCCTTCCTCAAGCTCCTTTATGCTGTCCGAGACGCCCTTCATCTCCTCAATGAGGTTTTGGGCATCCTGCTTCTGTTTTTTAAGCCTCGATATCTCCTCGGAGACCTTGTTCCTCTTCTCCCTGAGCTCGTCCACCTGTCTGAGCGCCGAAAGCCGGCGATCTTCGATGTCCATGAACGGGGCAAGGTCTATCTCCGAGTTTCTTTTTCTAAGCGCCTGTGCGATCTTTTCGGGGTTCTCCCGCACGAACCTGGAATCAAGCATGATTTTTATATAATATATCATAAGGTTTTTAGAGTTTCGTCTAAAAAAATTAAGTTAATTGGCAAAAGAAAAACTAAAAAGCATATACGCAAAGCTGTTCGATTCCTTCGGACCTCAGCACTGGTGGCCCGGCGATACCCCCTTTGAGGTGGCCGTGGGCGCTGTGCTCACCCAGAACACAAACTGGGGCAACGTGGAAAAGGCCATCGCCAACCTGAAAAAAGCCAATGCCCTGTGCCCGGTGGCCATAGACAGGATGTCTCCTCCCAGGCTTGCCGAGCTTATAAGGCCGTCCGGCTATTACAACGTGAAGGCAGGCAGGCTTAAGGCGCTGGTCGCGTTCATCATGAGGGAGTACCATGGCAACATCGAGCGGATGAGAAACGGGGACCCGGAGAAGCTCAGGAGGAAACTGCTTGAGATAAACGGGATAGGACAGGAAACGGCCGATTCCATTTTGCTTTACGCCGCGGGTATGCCCTTTTTTGTGATAGACGCGTACACCAAAAGGATGCTCTCCAGACACGGGATCCTTTCTGCCGATGCGGAATATGAGGACTTTCAGGGGCTTTTCCACCGGAGCCTGGCGCGCAGCGTGCCGCTGTATAACGAATACCATGCCCTTATTGTGAAGACCGGAAAGACGTTCTGCAGGCCGCGCGACCCCTTGTGCGGGGACTGCCCTCTCTCGGGAAAGGAGGTTTTTCTTCTTCCTGCGTGATGTCAAACATGGTGCTCAGGATAGTGGCCACCGCTGTATCGCTTGCGGCTGCGGTAAACCTGGTGGGCGGACTCCGCTTCGAGGGACAGTGGTGGATGATGCTCCTCATAGCGGTCATATTTGGGTTCGTGAATTCCATAATAAAGCCGCTTGTAAAGCTTTTCATGCTGCCTTTCCTGGTGCTGACCCTGGGGCTTTTCACCTTTGTGATAAACGCCTTCATGCTGGAGCTCACGGCCTACCTTTCGCGCGCCTTCAGGCTTGGCTTCTATGTGGACAGTTTTTGGGCGGCCTTCAAGGGGGCGCTGGTAATAAGCATAGTGAACCTCATTCTTCAGTGGGCCGCGGCCGGATGGGTTAGGGAGCGATAGACAGGACAATGCCTTTTTCTTTTTTTGGGCAAAGTTTTTACAAGGACGTGCCGCCGGTAAGGTCGTTAAATGCGCTTATGGCGGCCATCGTGCCCTGTGAGACGGCCACCGTTATCTGCTTTTCGCTACCCGTGATGTCGCCTGCCGCGTAGACCATCGGGACGGACGTCCTCATCTGCTCATTCACCCGGACATAGCCAGACGCGTCGATCTCCAGCCCCATCGCCCTTGCCAGCGCGTTTGAGGGCTCATACCCTATGGCGATAAAAGCGCCGTCCACCTTCATCTCTTTCACGGAGCGGTCCTTCAGGTCCTCCACCTTCACCTTTTCAAGCTTGTTCTGGCCAAGAAACTCCGTTACCCTTGATTCCCACAATGCGGGCAGGTCCCGCTGAAAGAAGCTCTGCTTGAGCCTGTCTTCCGCCTTCAGGTTCTTTTTGTTATGTATCAGCGTCACATGGGCGCCCAGCCCGTCAAGATAAAGGGCGTCGGTCACGGCGGTGTTGCCCCCGCCCACGACTATCACCGTTTTGCCGTCCTTGAAGATATAGCCGTCGCAGGTTGCGCAGTAGCTTATCCCCCTGCCTGCCAGCCTGTCTTCCCCGGGGACGCCAAGCTTCCTGTAGACGGAGCCCGATGCTATGATGACCGCCTTTGCCCGGTAAACGCCCGCGCTGGTCAGTATCTCAAACAGCCCGTCAGTCCTCCTTGCATCCTGTACCTCCACCCCCTGCCTTATGCGGGCGTACTGGGCCGCCTGGCGGAGCATCATGTCTATGAGCGCCCTTCCAGGAACCGCCTGGAACCCGGGATAGTTCTCTACCACCGGTGTTATTGAGACCTGCCCGCCCACATTGCCCTTTTCAAGCACCAGGCTTTTAAGCCCGCTTCTTCCCGAATAAATGGCGGCGGTGAGCCCCGCCGGGCCCGCCCCGGCGATGACGACGTCGAGCGTTTCTTTCTCTTCCTCCTTTTCCAGCTCTTCCGCCACGGCGCCTTTTTTCTCCGGATGCCCCGCCAGTAAAGAGGAGACGAACTCTTCCTCGGTCTCCAGGTAGGAGGCCATAAGCTCGCCGTTTATGTAGGTCTTTGGAACGGACATGGCGGCGTATCTCTCCGCAAGGTCCGGGTTTTCATAGGTCTCCACTATCTCCACCGAGACCAGCCCCGGCTTCTCCACCGCAGCGGCTATCCCATAAGCGGCCTCCTGGGGGCAATAGGGACAGGTGGGGCTCACAAATATCCGCACATCCCTGCGCTCATCAAGCGAGGCTACTCTCCTGGCCGACTGCTGGGACAAAAAACCCTTTCCGGCTGAGGCCATCAGGATGGCCGCGATGAATGAGCGGCCCTCCTCGCCCAGCGGAGAGCCTGTGTACCTTATGGCGTATCTCTCCGGACTTATCAGGAGCGCCGGGAACCTTTCTACGCCATACCGTCTTGCGGCCTCATCGTCCGGCCCGTGAAAGTACGGTTTCATCCGGCTGTCTATCGCCGAGACGCTTTTCACCAGGCTGACCAGGGCTTCACTGAACTGGGCGTTCACGCCCCTTTTCGTAAACACATGAAGAGAGACGTCCTTAATAAGCCCTTTGAAGGCCTCCCTGAGCGTTTCAACGACTTCCGGTGTAAGGATATCTTCAGCCATCAGGCTAAATTATATGGCGAAAAAACCGCCTAGTAAATGGATGGATTTTTTTGCCCTTCGCTCTGGCCGGACGGGACGGGCAAATCCCTGACACGTCCCTAAAGACATGCGCATTGCTTGTCCAGTTGGAATGCCATCCGGGATTTCTATTAATCCCGCCATAAGCCTTTCCGTTGCCGTCGATAAGAGGCGAGCAGGCTGCCTTAATGGGTATTTTTTCTCATTGCCTCGTTTGCAGGAATGTTTCGCGGTAGATGACCTCGCCGGTGCGCATGCAGTTTTTGAGAGTGCAGTTTGCGGTGCCGCACAGAGATGTCTTTGAAAACTGGGCGCAGGTCATCTTCCCTACTGCTTCATCGCCGCCATAACCCGCGACTTCAAGGGTGGCGTCATTGACCGATCTTGTGGCCATGTTTTCGCCAACCACAACCATTGGAGCGGCTATTGACATGAGATCGTGCTCCAGTTGAGTTATACGGGCTTTAAGCGAGGCGTTCTCTTCAAGGACATCCTTCTTGAGAAATTCAAACATTGCGGCCCCTCCTTCCGGGTCTTCCGGCTCCACCACAAACTTCAGTTATAACCTCTGCTGTATTTATATTCATATGTATCTTCGCGCAATAATCGTGTGACGGAGAAACACAAAAATGAAAAATTTCCAATAAGGGAAGAATCCATGAGCGACGCCGCCATTATGCGGTTGACGATGGAAAACAACCTGCACAAGGCCCTGGAGCGGAATGAATTCAAGCTGGCATAAAGGACTTAAGCTTTTATTTCCTGAGGCACACCTTTTCTACCCGGCTTTGCCAAGCCGGCGTAGACATCCACACTAATGGCGGCAGGGCTGAAGTCGTTGAAGCTGCGTTGTAACTGTCGGTTAGTTAAGGGGGAAAATGGTGCCCCCTGCAGGAATCGAACCTGCGACACCAGGTTTAGGAAACCTGTGCTCTATCCTACTGAGCTAAGGGGGCTTAGGCGTTATGATACCAAAAAAGGCTCCCTATCGTCCAGCGGAGCGCAGAGGACCGGACCAGCCATTGAGATTTCCTGCGGCAAGCCGCAGAAATACGCTCGCTATCCATTTAAATTTGACTTATAGCCCCCGGTTGCAGTATAAAAATGTGATATGCCCGTTAATGCTCTTTCTTCATATCTTCCCGTATTCGTATTGATGATAATATCCCTCGGGTTTGGCCTCGGTTCGCTGGTGGCGGGCATACTTGTGAGGCCCAGGCGGCCATACAAGGAAAAGCTCATGCCCTATGAGTCGGGCAATCCTCCGGCCGATGAGCCCCGCTACCGTTTTTCAGTCAAGTTCTACATAGTGGCCATGCTGTTTGTAATCTTCGATGTGGAGGCCATTTTCCTCTATCCGTGGGCGGTCACCTTCGATAAGCTGGGCCTCTACGCGTTCGTGGAAATGGTGCTCTTCATAGCAATACTTATGGTGGGGTACGTTTATGCCTGGAAAAAAGACGCCTTCAAATGGGAGTGAGACAGGCCCTGGCGTTAATGCGCTTGAGGTCCTGAGTGGAAATACCGGGGTGCTGGAGCTCGAAAAAGGGCTTAAGATCATCCCCGGCGCAAACACTATTATCGCCTCGCTGGACAAGATAGTGAACTGGGGGAGGCAGTCCTCCCTTTGGCCTGTGACCTTCGGGCTTGCCTGCTGCGCCATAGAGATGATGGCCACTGGCGCCTCCCATTACGACCTGGACAGGCTGGGCGTGATATTCAGGGGGTCGCCCAGGCAGGCGGACTTCGTCATCATAGCAGGCACGGTGACAAAAAAAATGGCGCCCATAGTGCGCCGCGTCTACGACCAGATGCCCGAGCCAAGGTATGTGATCTCGATGGGCAGCTGCGCCTGCTCCGGCGGGATATTCAATACCTACAGCACGGTGCAGGGGGTGGACAGCTTCCTGCCCGTGGACGTTTACATACCAGGATGCCCGCCAAGGCCTGAGGCCCTCATGGAGGGCATCATCAAGCTGCAGGAGAAAATAAAGAAGGAGCATATGAGATGGAGCCCCTTCAAATAGCCGAAAAGATAAAGCAGGCCTTTCCGGGTGAGGTCGCCGGGACCAGCTCATTCAGGGACCAGGTATCCGTACACCTTAAAAAAGACCGGCTGTATGATGTCTGCCTCATGCTGAGAGAGGACCCGGAGCTGGATTTTGACTACCTGGTGGATGTCTGCGGCGTGGATTATCTGGGCAAAAAGACGCCCCGCTTCGAGGCCGTCTATCATATGTATTCCATGACCCACAAGCATTTTATCCGCCTCAGGGTCCATGTGCCGGAGGAAGACCCGGTGGTCCGATCGGTGGTCCCTATCTGGCAGGGGGCCAACTGGCACGAAAGGGAATGCTTCGATATGCTTGGCATCCGCTTCGAGGGCCATCCGGACCTGCGAAGGGTGCTCCTGCCTGAGGACTGGGAGGGCCATCCGCTGCGGAAGGACTACCCGGTAGAGGGGTTTTCCGGCGAGGAGGACTGGCACGGCTACACGGAAGTGGTGGAGCTGTCCAGAAAACTCAAGGAGTTCGAATGGGGCAATTAGAAAATAAAAAACCGATGCCCCGCTTTCACAAACGGACAAAACAAAAACCTTTTAAAAGATGAACGAAGAAGAAAAAGAGATAAAAACGAAAGAGATATCCCTTAGCATGGGCCCGCAACACCCGGCCACTCACGGGGTGCTAAGGCTGGTGCTGGAGCTGGACGGCGAGACTGTCGTAAAGTGCACCCCGCACGTGGGCTATCTGCACAGGGGTGTTGAGAAGCTGGGAGAAAACAGGACATACCTCTCCGCCCTCCCGCTTACGGACCGGCTGGATTATATCTCCTCCATGGCCAACAACGTGGGCTACGTAAACGCAGTGGAGAAGCTCTTCGGCATAGAGGCCCCGGAAAGGGCAAAGTACATCCGCACCATAATGTGCGAGATGACGAGGATATCGAGCCACATAATATGGCTTGGAACGCACGCTCTGGACATAGGCGCCATGACCGTCTTTCTGTACTCCTTCAGGGAGCGCGAATGGCTGCTTGACCTTTTTGAGATGACGTGCGGCGCCAGGCTCACCGCCAGCTATCCGCGCATAGGAGGTGTAAGGAACGACATCTCCCAGCAGTTCCTGGACAGCCTTTATGAGTTCACCCAGCAGTTTCCGGGCAGGCTGGACGAGTATGAGACGCTCATAGACAAAAACCGCATCTGGCTTAAAAGGACAAAGGGCATAGGCGTGATATCCGCCGCCGAGGCAATAAACTGGGGCCTCACGGGCGCAACGCTCAGGGGCTCCGGCGTAAACTACGACGTGAGGAAGGCCTTCCCCTATGATGCGTACGGCAAAGTGGAGTTCGACGTGCCCCTGGGCGAAAACGGGGACGTTTACGACAGGTACCGCTGCAGGATGGAGGAGCTCCGCCAGTCAAACCGGATAATAGAGCAGTGCATCAGGCAGCTGCCGCCGGGGCCGGTGCTTTCACCAGATGCCGCCAAATTCGTCCTTCCGCCCAAGGAAGACCTGTTTAAGAGCATGGAATCGCTAATCCACCATTTCGTCCTCATATCCAAGGGGCCTCTGACCGCGCCCGTGGGCGAGATATATTGCGCGACCGAGGTGCCCAAAGGCGAGCTTGGTTTTTATATCGTAAGCGACGGCACAGGCGCGCCTTACAGGATGAGGGTAAGGGCGCCCTCCTTCGTCCATGCCTCGGTCCTCCCCAGGCTGTGCGAAGGCGGCCTGGTGGCGGACGTCATTGCCAACATTGGGACCATAGACATAGTGCTTGGAGAGTGCGACAGGTAATTCGGGGGAAATGACAGAACCGCAGCCCTTCAGCCCGAAGTCTGTTGCCCTCCTTGAGGAGATCAGAAAGAAGTACCCAACTGGCAGGGCTGCGCTGATGCCCGCCCTGTATGTGGCCCAGGAAGAGTTCGGGTGGCTCAGGCCCGAGGCGCTGAAGGCTGTGGCCGAGTTCCTGGGGCTGCCGGAGATGACTGTCCGCAGCACCGCCACTTTTTATTCCATGTACAGGCACAGGAAGGCAGGCAGAAACGTCATCCGCCTGTGCACGAACGTCTCCTGCATGGTGCTTGGCGCAGGCACCTTGAAGGGAGTGCTTGGGAACGTGTACGGCCTGGCCCCGGGCGGCACAAGCCCTGACGGGCGCTTCTCGCTTGAGGTGGCAGACTGTATAGGGGCCTGCGGCAAGGGGCCGGCCATGATTGTTAACGACGACCTGCACACGGGACTGGACGCAAAAAAAATACTAGAGGTCCTGGAGAACTACAAGTAAGCGGCCAAAAAATGACAAGTTACCTCCTGGACGTCGCCCGAAACCGGAACATAGAGGAATACGAAAAGGCTGGCGGCTATCAGGGGCTTGGCAAGGCACTTTTCATGGAGCCAGGCCAGGTCGTAGAGGAAGTCAAGAAATCAGGGCTCCGGGGCAGGGGCGGCGCCGGGTTCCCGACCGGCATGAAGTGGATGTTCATGGCTTCGGACCCCAAATCCCCGAGATACATCGTCTGCAACGCCGACGAGGGAGAGCCTGGCACCTTCAAAGACAAGGCCCTCATCGATAAAAACCCCCATGTACTGCTTGAAGGCATGGCGATAGCGGGACACGCGCTTATGGCCGGGCTCGGATATATCTATCTGAGGGCCGAATACCCCGAGGAAAGGGGCATCCTGGAGGCAGCTCTCAAGGAGGCCCGCGCGAAGGGCTACCTGGGAGAAAACGTCATGGGCAGCGGAAAGAAGTTCGATATCCACGTGCACATGGGCGCAGGCGCTTACATATGCGGGGAAGAGACCGCCCTGATAGACTCCCTTGAGGGCAAAAGAGGGCAGCCCCGCCTGAAGCCGCCCTTCCCTGTCAACTCCGGGCTGTGGGGAATGCCCACAATGGTCAATAACGTGGAGACCCTTTCCAACCTCCCGTTCATAATGAGGGAGGGGGCCTTGCGGTACGCCGGCATCGGAGACCCCTCATGCCCGGGCAACAAGCTATTCCCGGTGAGCGGACACGTGGAGAGGCCCGGCGTCTATGAGCTGCCAATGGGAACGCCGCTCAGGGAGATCATCTATGAGCACGCCGGAGGGATCAAAAACGGCAAGGCGCTCAAGGCGGTAATACCGGGAGGCATTTCCGCGCCCGTACTTGCTCCGGACCAGATAGACTGCCCGATGGACTTCGTTTCCGTCCAGAAAGCGGGCAGCATGCTGGGCTCCGGGGCCGTAATGGTCTTCGATGAGGACACCTGCATTGTGCGGGTTGCTCTGAGGACGCTTGAATTCTTCGAGCACGAGTCCTGCGGCAAATGCACTCCCTGCCGCGAGGGCACCGGCTGGCTCAAGGCCATACTGGAGAGGATAGAGACAAAACAGGGCCACGGGGGGGACATCCAGCTGCTTGAGGACGTATGCAGAAATATCGCGGGCAACACCTTCTGCCCTCTTGGCGATGGGGCGGCCAGCGCGGCCCTTGGCTTCATAAGGCATTTCCGCGAGGAGTTCACGGAGCACATCAGGAGCGGATGCAGATACCACAGGGAGCAAGGCCAGGCACAGCCATGATCTTGATAACCATAAACGGCAAAAAAATAGAGCTGGACGGTCCGGTCACCATATTTGAGGCGGCCAGAAGGAACGGCATAGACATTCCTTCCCTGTGCCACCATCCGGCGCTTGAGCTCTGGGGCGGCTGCCGCATGTGCCTGGTGGAGATAGAAAAAATGCCCAGACTCCAGACCTCCTGCACCGTAAAGGCCGCAGACGGCATGGCCGTATACACCGAAACCCCGCGGGTAGTTGCGGCAAGAAAGGCGATGCTTGAGTTTTTGCTCATCAACCACCCTCTGCAGTGCCCCACCTGCGACAAGGCCGGAGAGTGCGCGCTTCAGGACCTGACGGTAAGGTACGGGGCGGTCGCAGGCAGGTTCGAGGAGGGCAAAAGGACCTTTCCCGAAAACGTGGACGACCCGGTCATAGTCAGGAACATGGAAAGGTGCATCATGTGCACCCGCTGCGTCCGCATGTGCGATGGCGTGCAGGGGGCCTTTGCCATAGGGGTGGTAGGCCGGGGAGCGGGCTCTCATGTGGAGCCTTTTTCAGGCGGCAGATACAACTGCGAATACTGCGGAAACTGCCTTAACGTCTGTCCCGTGGGGGCCATAATGTCCAGGCTCCACAGGTACACGTACAGGCCCTGGCAGATGGACAAAACGGTAAAGACGATTTGCTCGTTCTGCGGAGTGGGCTGCACGATACTCCTTGAGGTAAGGGGAGACGCGATACAGAAGGTTTCCCCCGCCTTCGGCAAAGGGGTGAACAACGGGCTCCTCTGTGGCCGCGGCATGTTTGGCTACGGGTATGCCGGAAGCCCCGAAAGACTTAAAACCCCGCTTGTAAGAAAAGATGGCAAGCTTGTTCCCGCAAGCTGGGACGAGGCGCTGGCCCTGGCCGCCCGCAGGCTGCTTGAGGTCAAAGCTCAGCACGGCGGGCGGGCGATAGCGGGCATAGCAGGCGGCAGGTGCACAAATGAAGAAAACTACGCCTTTCAAAAGTTCATGCGGGCTGGCCTGGGCTCAAACAACATAGATTCCACGGCCAGGCTGGGGCTTCTGCACGCCCAGGACCTGCTGGAGGGAATATTCGGGCAGGGCGCGGCCGCAAACGTCATACGCGGCATCCCGCACTCGGACGCAGTGCTTGTGGTGGCCTGCGACCCCACGCGGACAAACCCGGTGATGGGCCTGCAGGTCCGGGCGGCGTCAAAGGCCGGCAAGAAAGTGGTTGCCATTGGCCATGCCCCGGGGCTAAAGAGGCACATGACGCACCATCTTTCAGCGGCTTTCGGCCATGAAGGGATCGCGCTTGCAGGACTTTTAAGGGAGCTTTTGAGGCAAAAGAAGGCCCTGCCGGGGGAAAACCCGGAGTTTGAGGCCGCCATAATGGGTTTTTCTGAGCTTCCGTCGCCGGAAGAAGTCCGGAGGCTGGCGGGGGTGCCTGAGGCTGCCCTGACCCAGGCTGCGGAGGCGCTTAAGGATGTGTCCACTTCAAGCATAATTGCCGGCCGCGAGCTTGCGGCCAGCATGGACGCAAAGCGGAATTTCATGCTGCTGGCCGCAATCGGCTATGTCCTGAACTCCAGGTTTTTCCTTGTCTCCGAGCATCCCAATGAGCAGGGCCTCATAGACATGGGCTGCACTCCGGACATGCTGCCGGGCGGCAGGCCGCTTGCGCTTCAGACCTTCAGGGAAAGGTGCGAGCACGAATGGGGCGCGAGGCTCGATCCGGAGCCGGGGCTTACGCTCATGGAGATGTTCGAGCAGGCGGGCGGCGCTATCCGTGCCATGTACATAATGGGCGAAAACCCTGCCTTCAACCTCCCGGGAAGGAAAAAGATAAAAGAGGCGCTTGAAAAGAAACTCGATTTTCTTGTCGTGCAGGACATATTCCTGACCGAGACCGCCTCCCTGGCGGATGTCGTACTGCCGTCAAAAGCGTGGTCCGAGAAGGAAGGCACTTACACGAACCTTGAAAAAAGGATACAGAAACTGGCGCAGGCAACCGGTAAAAATCATGAAGCCGGGATGGAAGACTGGAGGATACTGGCCCTGATAGGCAGGCTTGCGGGGCTGGGTAATATGCCTTATGCCTCCGCTTCGGATATAATAGACGAGATTGCCAGGGTTTCGCCCCTTCACGCAGGGCTCAGGTATGAGGACCTGGAGGAAGATGGCATGATGTGGCCGTACAAGGGCAAGCCACTGCGCATGAGCGGAGGCATGCAGCCGCTTCCCGCGGCAAAGGCAGCCGCGACTTTGGACAGGCGGGAGGAGGATACCGGTCAGACCGGGCCGGCGCTTGTTATAGAAAAACCGCTTTTCCATTCAGGCTCGCTAAGCAGGCACTCTGGCGCCCTGCTGGACATCATGGGCGGGCCGGAGGCAAAGATGGCCCCCGGGACGGCAGCGGGGCTTGGCATTTGCGAGGGCGGCAGCGTAAAGATCTCAACAGCCGAGGGGGAGATGGTCCTTAAAGCGAAACTGGAAAAGGGGCTGCCCGCTGGCGCGATTTTCGCAGGCAACAATTTCGGGGACGCGGGGGCGCTTGGGCTTTTCGGCTACGAGCTTGAGCCAGGATCAAAAACTCCCGTGCCCAGGGCGGAAGGCCTTGAAATAACCCCTTTATGAACGGCTTTTGCTTTAAAATAAAAGAGGCATTATGACGGAGATGGCCTTATAAACATGGATCTTTTATACAACGTTTTTTTCAGGCCGCAGATATTCAGCCCTCTCGTGCAGGTGCTCATCATCCTGTTAAAGGCGCTCATCGTGGTGGGAGTCCTTATGCTCCATGTAACCTATGCCACCTATTTCGAGAGGAAGAGCATAGGGCACATGCAGGTAAGGCTTGGCCCCATGAGGGTGGGGCCACACGGGCTGCTTCAGCCCATAGCAGATTTCATAAAGCTCTTTTTCAAGGAAGACATCATACCGGCAAACGCCGACAAGCCGATATTCTTCATCGCCCCGGCAATATCGATATTCGCGGGCATGACGGCGATCTCCGTCATACCTTTTTTCAACGGCTTCGTGGTGGCGAACATAAACATCGGGCTTCTCTTCATACTGGCCATGTCCTCGCTTAACGCCTACGGTGTGGTGCTAGCGGGATGGGCCTCCAACTCCAAGTACTCTTTCCTTGGCGGGCTGCGCTCCTCGGCACAGGTGATAAGCTATGAGATAGCCATGGGCCTGTCCCTTGTGGGCGTGATGATGATGGCTGGCTCGCTGAACCTTTCGAAGATCGTCCAGGCACAGCAGAGGTTCCCCGGAGGCTTTTTCTGGCCCCAGGCGCTGGGCTTCTTCGTATTCATGGTGGCGGCCTTCGCGGAGACCAACCGCACGCCCTTTGACCTGCCTGAGGCGGAAAGCGAGCTTGTGGCGGGCTATTTCACGGAATACAGCGGGATGCGCTTTGCCCTCTTCTACGTGGCGGAGTACATCGGGATGATAGTGATGTCGCTGGTGGGCATAACCTGCTTCCTTGGGGGCTGGAACGGCCCGTTTGCCATACCTTATGTGCCTTTTGCCTGGCTTTTCATAAAACTCTACCTTTTCATATTCCTCTTCTACTGGATAAGGGCCACCCTCCCGCGCTACAGGTACGACCAGTTGATGACGCTGGGCTGGAAACTTCTGATACCCCTTGCCCTGCTGAACATAATCGGCACGGGGCTTGTAAAAATGCTGCTCCATTAAAGGATGACGCAAGCAGGATGACAGACGGAAAAAAGAGCATAGATAGAAATAAAGGCAAAAACAAAAAACTTAAAAAGATATTAGACACCATTTTCCTGGCGGAGATAATAAAGGGAATGGCGCTCACCCTGAGGTCCTTTTTCTCTCCGGCGGTGACCAGGCAGTATCCCGAGGAAAAGAGGCAGCCGTTTCCGGGCTTCAGGGGGCAGCATGCCTTTGTGCGCGACGAGGCCACGGGTAAGGAAAAATGCATAGCCTGCGGCCTGTGCGGCGCCATATGCCCCTCAAAATGCATCTACATCTACACCAAGGAAGACGCGGAGACGAAGAAAAAGGTCATCGACCGCTACGATATAGAGCTCCTGAGGTGCGTCTACTGCGGACTGTGTGTGGAGGCCTGCCCGGTCGGGGCGGTTGTCCTTACGGAAAATTACGAGTATTCGGACTACTCTAGGGACGCACTTTACATGACAAAGGAAAAGCTCCTTGGCAACTGGGACAGGCTCATGGCAGGGGAGAAAGGCCGGGAGTATTTCAAAAGGTTCTGGACCCCGGGGAAGGACAGCTTCAGGGCCTACCCCGGCCAGGCGGTCTTTAAAGGACGCGGCGCGGAGAAAAAAGAAAAAGACAAAAAGAACGGGGAGGGCAAATGAGCCCATATCTGTTTGCGTATCTGGGGGCGGCCATCCTTGTTCTCTCCGGGCTTGCGCTAACAAGGAAAAACCCGGTCCACGCGGTCCTGTACATGATAGTCATGTTCTTCCACCTAGCGGTGATGTACCTTGGCCTCGGCGCCGAGTTTCTGGCCGCAGTGCAGATAATAGTATATGCGGGGGCCATCCTGGTGCTGTTCCTTTTTGTCATCATGGTGCTTAACATCAAGGAGGAGATGGAGGCGGAGCGCTTCAGCGTCGGATGGCCTTTCGGAATAGCCATATCGTCGGGCCTCTTCCTTCTGGTTATTCTTGTTACCGGCAATGTCGTCCCCGGAAAGCAGGGGGCGTACACCCCCGCGGCCGTCGCGGCGCAGACGAACACAAAACTGGTAGGCACGCTGCTTTACACGCAATATGTCTTCCCCTTCGAGGTCGCCTCCCTGATCCTGCTTGTTGCGGTGGTAGGGGCTATCGTGCTTGCGAAGAAAAAACTGAAGTGAGGTAAACAAAAGATAAAATGGTCCCGCTTCAATGGTACATATGGCTTAGCGTGGCCCTCTTCATGATAGGGGTGTTCGGGTTTCTCACAAGGAGGAGCATCATAATGATGTTCCTTTCCATCGAGGTGATGCTCAACGCCGTGAACCTGTCCCTGGTGTCGTTCGCCCATTTCCTGAACGGCCTGAGGGGAGAGGTGCTGGCCCTTTTCGTGGTCGCGGTGGCGGCCTCGGAGGCGGCCATAGGCCTGGCCATACTGATAGCGCTCTTCAGGAACAGGGCGACCGCCCAGGTGGAAGATGTGAAGGAGATGAAAGGATGATGTCCATGAACAGCCTTCTCCTTATTCCGGCGCTCCCGCTCCTTGCCTTCATCATAAACATCACGCTTGGCAAGGGCTTCATAAAGGACAAGGCTCACCTGGTCTCGATCCCCGCCCTTGCGGCCTCCTGGGTGCTGGCCATGGCAGCGGCACTAGATGTGTACCGGGGAGGAGTTTTCCAGGGGGCCCTTTACAGCTGGGTGGTCTCCGGCGCACTCAATGTGCAGGTGGGCTTCCTGGTGGACCAGCTTACGGCTGTGATGCTGGTGGTAGTGACAACCGTGGGGCTCCTCGTGAACATCTATTCCGTGGGCTACATGCGTGGGGACAAGGGGTTTTACAGGTTTTTTGCCTATCTTTCCCTGTTTGTCTTTTCGATGCTCGTGCTTGTCATGTCGAACAATTTCCTGCAGCTCTACTTCGGCTGGGAGGCGGTGGGCCTCTGCTCCTATTTCCTCATAGGCTTCTGGTACGAGAAAAAATCCGCCGCGGACGCCGGGAAGAAGGCGTTCATCGTCAACAGGTTCGGGGATTTCGGGTTCGGGCTTGGCATCATGCTTATATTTCTTTCCACTGGAAGTCTCCAGTACGGCCAGGTGTTCCAGGCTGCCCACAACCTGGCCGGCCAGACGGTAAGCCTGTTTGGAGCTAGCGTCCCCCTGCCCGCTGTGATAGCTCTTCTTCTTTTCTGCGGCGCCATGGGCAAATCCGCACAGTTTCCGCTTCATGTGTGGCTGCCGGACGCGATGGAAGGCCCCACGCCGGTTTCCGCCCTCATCCATGCCGCAACGATGGTGACCGCGGGCGTTTTCATGGTGTCCAGGTGCAGCCCCATATTCGACCTCTCCCCTGCCGCGATGGACGTAGTGGCCATAACCGGGGCGTTCACAGCCCTTTTCGCCGCGACAATCGCGCTCACGCAAAACGATATAAAACGCGTCATAGCGTACTCCACCATCAGCCAGCTTGGCTATATGTTCCTGGCCTGCGGCGTGGGGGCTTACGGAGCGGGGGTTTTCCACCTCTTTACGCACGGGTTTTTCAAGGCCCTTCTCTTCCTGGGCGCAGGCTCGGTGATGCACGCGATGTCCGGGGAACTTGATTTAAGAAAGATGGGCGGGCTTAAAAAATACATGCCCGTGACCTACTGGACGTTCCTGCTTGCATCCCTTAGTATCTCAGGCATTCCGGGGTTTGCCGGCTTTTTCAGCAAGGACGAGATACTGGCCAAGGCCTACTTCGCCGGCCCCCTGGGAAAGGCGCTCTGGGCGGTTGGCGTCCTTACCGCGCTGCTTACCGCTTTTTATTCGTTCAGGCTCCTCTTCATGGCGTTCCACGGGAAGTTCCGTGGCACAAGCGAGCAGGAGCATCATCTGCATGAGTCTCCGATGTCCATGGGGCTGCCGCTGCTCATACTTGCCGCCGGGGCGGTAGGAGCGGGCTGGATTGGCATCCCTCCGGTCATAAGCGAGTCCCTTGGCCTTGGCCGGATAGATAAAATAGGACCGTTCCTTGGCAGGGCGATCGTGGGCCCTGCATCCGCGGGGCAGGCGGCAGTTGCGCCGGGCACCGAGCTTGCCCTGATGGGAATATCGGTTGCCGTGGCCGTCATCGGCATCCTGCTTGCGGCCTATATGTACCTCTGGAAGCCTGAGCTGCCGGAGGCAGTGGCCCGCATATGCAAGCGCGCATACGACCTGTCTTTTAACAAGTATTACATAGATGAGCTTTACGGCCATGTTATCGTAAAGCCCACGTTCTGGGTGGCCAGAAACGTCATCGTGGGGGTGACTGACGGCAAGTGGATAGAGGGCATCGTAAACGGCGTGCCCAGGGCCATAGGCTCATTCGGGCAGCAGTTGAGGAAAGTGCAGTCCGGCGTTGCCCAGCATTATGCAGACATCATGGCGCTGGGGGTCTTCATCTTCATCGCGGCGGCCCTCCTTCTGCGTCTGTAGGGGAAAAATGAAAATAAAAAAATCTTACGGTGCAAGATGGTAATGAACTCCCTTGGATATCCGGTGCTTAGCACCATCATCTTTCTGCCCATCGCGGGGGCCCTGCTGCTTGGGCTCATTAGCAGAAAGCATGAAGGGCTCATAAAGGCATGGGCGCTCATCATCAGCCTGGCCGTCTTTGCGGCCTCATTGCCCATATTCTTTAATTTCGACAGGACCACCGCCAAGATGCAGTTTGTGGAATGGCGGACATGGATACCAGCCTTCCATACCGATTACCTGGTGGGCATAGACGGTATAAGCGCCCTGTTCGTGCTCCTGTCCACCCTCATCGCGGTGCTCTGCGTGCTCATATCCTGGAACTCCGTCAAAACGAGGGTGAAAGAGTTCTTCATGGCCATCCTTCTCATCGAGGGGGCCATGATAGGCGTCTTCTGCTCACTGGATTTCTTCCTCTTCTACATCTTCTGGGAAGCGATGCTCATCCCAATGTACCTGCTCATAGGCGTTTGGGGCGGCCCCAACAGGCTATATGCCGCCATAAAATTCTTCCTCTACACCCTGGCCGGAAGCGTCCTCATGCTGGTGGGGATCATCTATCTGTACAACTACTCCGGAGGGGACTTCAACATCCTCCACCTGCAGAGCCTGAACTATCCGCTGTCCATGCAGATGTGGCTTTTCTGGGCCTTTTTCGCGGCCTTCGCCGTGAAGGTGCCCATGTTCCCCCTTCACACCTGGCTTCCCGACGCGCATACGGAGGCGCCCACGGCAGGCAGCGTGATACTTGCCGCGGTGCTCATCAAGATGGGCGCTTACGGCTTTTTGCGGTTCTCCATACCGATGTTCCCGGACGCCGCCAAGGCCATGGCCGTACCCATGATGGTCCTTTCCGTTGTGGCGATAATTTACGGCGCTGTCGTGTGCCTGGCCCAGACGGACCTGAAGCGGCTCATCGCATACAGCTCCGTAAGCCATATGGGGTTTGTAACCCTCGGCATCTTCGCCCTTAACATGCAGGGCATGGAAGGCGGCATCCTCCAGATGCTGAACCACGGCATAGTGACAGGCGCGCTCTTCCTCTCCATAGGCATCATCTATGACCGGACGCACTCGCGCCAGATATCCGATTACGGCGGGGCGGCCAGCGTCCTTCCCGTGTATGCCGGGTTTTTCATGATCTTCACCCTTGCGGCCATAGGGCTCCCCGGCACGAACGGCTTTATCGGTGAATTCCTGATAATACTTGGCGGGTTTACCGCAAACAGGATGGCAGGCGTGTTTGCCGCAACCGGGATAATAATAGGCGCGGCCTACATGTTGTGGCTGTACCAGAGGGTATTTTTTACCGAAACGAACCCCAAATTAAAGGGGTTGCCGGACATAAGCGCAAGGGAATTCCTTGCCATCGCCCCGATGGCGCTCCTGGTCTTCTGGATAGGCGTCTATCCAAACGCGCTCCTTGGCTTTCTGCACCCGTCGGTGCAGAACCTGATCGGCAGGCTGGGCCCCCAGGGGCAGCAGCAGAGCCTCAGAGCCCTTTCAGGCTTCCTCAAGGCCCTTATCGCAAAGGCCTGACCGGACTCCAGCGGCTTTCTACTTGTTGAGGGAAAATCACTGCCCGCTTTAATGATCTTTTCCCGGGGGAAAATTATCCGCAATAACGGAGTTTGGACCTTCAACCAGTCTGCGAAGGCGGGACGGTATGCGCCTGCCCCTGACTGGCAGGCACCTGGCATATCTTTCCTGCACATGCGGCGCCCGAAGGGCTTAAAGCAACCGGGGCCCCGAGGGGGGCCCCTCGTCGTTCTTTTTTTATCTAAACCGGCTGCATCTGCTCCCCGCAGCAGACTATGTTCACCATATTCATGTCTCCCCACTCGTCCACGGTGACCATGAGACCGCAAACCTCGCAGCCATAGCGGGCCTCCTTGGGAGCGGCGCTTCCCGCGGGTTTCCTTGCAGCCGGTCTCTTTGTCTTTGCGGCAGTTTTAGCGGGTCTGGCTGCCGCCTTCACCGCTTTGGCCGGCTTTTTCGCAGCGGCCCTTGTGGCTGCGGCTTTTTTCTGCGGGGCCTTCGCCCCCTTTTCGCCAGTTTTCTTTACCGCCATGATATCCATCCTCCTTTTGGAAAGATTTTTTAAAAAATCTGAGACTTTCCTTTCTCAAGCTACATATATCACATAATGAGAGGATTTTGAAGAAAAAAAGTTTTCTTTGTTTTTTATTTTTTAATTTAAAGAGTGCGCTTGAAGGTGGCTATGGCAAGGCCCATCATTGCCGCGGTGAAAAGCGAAAGAAAGAGCAGGTCTCCCATGATATTTCCAAGGCCGACATTTTTAAAGAGGAGCGATTTCATCGCATCCACCGCGTAGGCCTCCGGGTTCACCCTGGCAAATGATTTAAGCCATCCCGGGAAGCTCGCCACCGGGTAGACGGCTCCGCTCGGGAAAAAAAGGATGACGTTCAAAAACCCGCTCAGAACGCCCACTATGCGCGGGTGGCTTATCCTTCCCATGATGGCGAACATGAGGCTCAGAAGGCACAAAGTGGTGAGGACCACCACAAGGAAAACGGGCAGAAAATTCCCGAACCCCCTTGAAAGCGGGATGCCTGTTATCAGCACGCTTGCTACGAATATGAAAAGGGCGTTTATCGTGGTTATGAATAGGCCGCTGATGATGAGCCCTCCCACTATGTTCCCCTTGGAAAGCGGTGTAAGCAGGTAGCTTTCCTCTATTCCAAGAAAGCGGTCCATTACCAGGTTGAAAGCCCCCGTGGTCAGGGTGCCAAGGAATATGGCCATTATCACAACTCCGGGCACCAGGGACTGGTAATAGTCCACTTTGCCGTAGAGGTTTATGTCCCTCAGAAGCGGCGTTCCGTCGGGCTCCCTTACAGGGACGTATTCGGACCCAAGCGAGGACAGGGCGGCGTCTATGAGGTTCCTGATGGTGTCCGCTGAGATGCTGTCCGTGTTGTCAAGGAAAAGGCCCACGTCCGGCCTGCCGTTCACCACGACCCTTTTGCTGAAGTCCGGGGGTATGATGAGCGCGGCCTTGTATTTCCCCGTCCGGACGCCGTCCACAGCCTTTTTCTGATCGGTCATGGGCAGCACCAAAAAGGTCTTTGGTCCGGCCTGAACCGCCATCAGGTATTCCACAAGCCGTTTTGCATAAGGGCCTCCGTCCTGGCTGACAACGGCCAGGGGCAGGTCGGTCAGTTTCCCCTGGAAAGAGTTGCCAAGTATCACCAGGTAGATGATAGGCATGAGTATGCTCATCCCAAGCACCACCGGGTTTCGCTTGAACTTTTTCAGGTCCCTCTCTATGACCGCAAAAAGTCTTGTCATCCGCCAAGCCTTCTGGGCATTCCCGCCCCCACCAGGAAGCTCACCTTTTTTGCCTCTTCCTCCCTTATGGACTTTCCCGTGTAATGGATGAAAACGTCCTCCAGGGACTGCTCGTGGACGGAGGCCGAAAGTATCGTCCCCCCGGAGGCCCTAACGATGTCTATAAGCCCTGGGAGGTTCTGCGCCCCGCCCTCCACGGAGGCTGAGACGGAATCTTCCTCCCTGTTTACCTTGTGCACGAAAGGCAATTTCCCTATGGCGGCAGTGATATCATCCGTAAGCCCCCCAACGCGCAGGGTAACGATATCGTTTCCCGGTATGCCGGCCTTGAGCTCTGGCGGGCTCCCCATGGCAATTATCTTCCCCGCGTCTATGATTGCCACCCGGCCGCAGAGCATCTCCGCCTCTTCCATGTAATGAGTGGTCAGGAATATCGTTATCGTGTCGCTCCGGATGAGCTTCTTCAGGAGCTCCCACACCACGCGCCTGGACTGGGGGTCCAGCCCGATGGTGGGCTCGTCAAGAAAAAGCAGCGCCGGCCTGTGGACAAGCACGCGGGCGATCTCAAGTCTCCTCCTCATTCCGCCCGAATACGTGGCCACCAGGTCGTCCGCCCTCTGCGCCAGGCCCACCATCTCCAGAAGCTCGTCCGTCCTTTCTTTTCTCTCCGCGGAGCGGATCCCATAGAACCGGCCGTATATGTCCATGTTCTCGCGTCCGGTAAGGTCCAGGTCGCTGGTCATGGCCTGGGGGACAACCCCAATGCGCCGCCTGACCTGCGAAGGGTGCTCAGCCACATCGTATCCAGAGACGATTGCTTGCCCGCTTGTGGGCTTAAGAAGAGTGGTTAGCATCCTTATGAGGGTGGTTTTGCCTGCTCCGTTGGGGCCAAGAAAGCCGAAAAACTCGCCCCTGTCCACTTCGAAGCTTATCCTGTCCACGGCGGTGGCAAGACCGAATTCCCTGGTTATCCCGGAGACGGTAATTGCCTTGTCCTGACTCGCGCTTTCCACGCTGTCCCTTTCGCCCATCTTTTATCCCGGGGGTATCCTTACCTCAACCGTCATGCCAGGCTTCAATATCCTGTCCGGATCGTTCAGGACCTTGACCTTCACCCTGAAGGTCTTTATGTCCTCCCTGCCCCGTATCACATCCCTTTGGGTGGCAAACTCCGCGTACCGGTCTATCTCCGTGATTCTGCCCTTGAAAACCTTTCCAGGCAGCCCGTCCACGGTGATATAGGCCGGCTTGCCAAGCTCAACTCGGCCTATCTTCGTCTCGTCTATGTCCACCCTTGCATAAAGGCCGTTCAAGTCCACTATCGTCAGGATGGCGTCCCCGGGGCTGACCGTTTCTCCCTGCTCATGCGCCTTGAATATGACGGTGCCGTCCACAGGGGTCTTTATGATGGTATCGTTCAATTTTGATTGGTAATAGGCCACGTTGGCCTGCGCCTCACCGAGCATTGCCTTTGCGGACTCAAGCTGGCTTTTGGCCGCATCAAACCCGGTGTCCGCGGCCTCCACCTTTGCGCGGGCCGAGGCAAACCTGTCAACCGAAGAGTTGTATGCCGCCCTGTTTACGTCATAGGCGGAAACCGACTGGTCGCGGGACTGGGTTGATATGAAGCTTTCCCTGTATAGCTTTCGCGCCCTTTTGGCCTCTCTTCCGGATTCATCTTCCTGAGCCCGGGCCATCACCACGTCCGCGGCAGCGCTTTTTTCGTCCGCATCCGCGCTCAATATCCCGGCCTTTGCGTTTTCCACCTCCGCCCTTGCCGCGCTGATGCCGTCCTCCGCTTTTTCCCTGGCCGCAACAGCCTGCGCAAGCGATGCCTTTATGTCCTGGCAGTCCAGGGTGATCAGCGTCTGGCCCGCCTTGACCGCATCGCCTTCACCCGCGCCGATCCACGAGATCCGCCCGGCTATTTTTGGGGAGAGGTTGATTTCGTACCCGTCCATGATCCCGGTCACATGGATTGAAGGGACGGTATTTTTCCGTTCGGAGCGGAAGGCCATCAGGACGGCAAAAAGGGCCGCCGCAAATATGGCCAGAAGCGGGATTACGACCCTGGCCCTTTTTTTTGCGGGCCTGCCGGTGTTAGCGTTCACTTACCTATTTTATTGCCGCGAAAAAGGAAAAGTCAAAAGAAACGAAGGGGCCTTCAAAGTGACCCCCCGCGCGGAAAGCGCGGGGGCCGTTTCAAAAAATATTCTTCCAGAAAAAATTCCCTGCCAGTAGTCCTGTATCCTTTAAACCTGAGTGGAGAGGAAGACAGGCAGCGTCATATGGCCGATCTGGTCCTGCAGTTCCTCTATGCCATCGATATGGGCGTCCTCATCATTGAGTATTTTCTCCAGTATCTCCCTGGTGGCAAAGTCGCTGACTTCCCCGGCCAGCTTTATGCCCTCGTTGTACCCCTTGATGGCGATCTCCTCCAGGTTGTGGTCGCTGTCAAGCTGCTTGGGCACATCGCTGCCAACGCGTATCTCCCGCAGGTTGGAGACGATCGGGATGCCTTCCAGGAAGATTATCCTTCCGATAAGCGCCTCCGCGTGCTTCATTTCCGTGATCGCCCTCTTCTCAAAATGTTCGTGCAGTTTCCCGTATCCCCAGTTGGCCGCCATCTCCGAATGCACCATGTACTGGTTGATGGCCGTCAATTCGTCGGCAAGAAGCGAATTAAGTTTTTCGATCAGCTTGGAATTGCCTTTCATGATCTAGAAGACCTCCTCCGTCCGGTTATGAATTTCTGGTCTAGATGATAGCACGTTCCAAGCCCTTTGCAAACAAAAAAAGAAAAAATCTTCCGGGTGTCAGAGCCTTTTCAGTATCTCCCTGGCCGCTATGACCCCCGAGGCCGAAGACTGAACGAGCCCCCTGCTCACCCCCGCTCCGTCACCGACCGCAAAAAGGTTTTTTATCCCGCTCTCAAGAGAAGAGGTCAATTTGGGTTTCATCGAATAGAACTTCACCTCCACGCCATAAAGAAGCGTGTGCCTGGAATTTACGCCGGGAGCCAGCTTGTCCAGGGCGTCCATCATCTCCATTATATCGCTTAAATACCGGTACGGTATGACAAAGCTCAGGTCCCCGGGCGTTGAGTCCTTGAGCGTGGGGACCACGGTGCCCCGCTCTATCCGCTCCCGCGTGGAGCGCCTGCCCTTCTGGAGGTCTCCAAGCCTCTGCACTATGACGCCCTGGCCAAGGAAGTTTGCCAGCCTGGCTATGTGCCTCCCGTATGAGACAGGCTCGTGGAAAGGCTCGGTGAACGTGGTGCTCACCAGCAGGGCAAAGTTCGTGTTCGGCGTCCTGTGGCTGGAATAACTGTGGCCGTTGACGGTCCATATGCCCTTCAGGTATTCCTTTACCACTTCCCCATAAGGGTTGACGCAAAAAGTCCTCACCTTGTCGTCAAAAGCCTTTGAATAAAAGATGAGCTTGGGCTCATAAGTGGCCCTTGTCAGGGGCTCCATCACGGGGGCCGGGACCTCCACCCTCACGCCTATGTCCACGGGGTTGTTTATGGTCTCAAGCCCGAGCCTATGCACCTCCTTTTCAAGCCACTTGGAGCCTTCCCTGCCCGGAGCGACTATGACAAACCCGGCCTCTATCTCTTCCCCCGTTACAAGGCGGACGCCCGTTACCCGGGGAGCTTTTCTCTTGCCCGTGCCGCCATATTCCGAGCCGGTCAGGACCTGTTCCACTTCGCTGCCAAACAGCACATCAACCTTGCCCTTAAGGTATTTCCGCATCCGGCTGAGCACCCCTTTTGCCCTGTCCGTGCCTATATGCCTTATCCTTGAGCGCACGAAGAAAAGTCCGTTTCTGGCCGCCTCCCTGGATATTTTCTCAAGCTCCTCGCTCTCCTGACCGTAATATTCCCTGGGGGCGCCGAACCGGACGTAGATGCCGTCCACATAGTCGATCATCTCCAGAAGCGTCTCCCGGCCGATGTAGTCCTTAAGATATCCCCCCACCTCGGGAGATAAAGACAGCTTCCCATCACTGAAGGCCCCCGCCCCGCCCCATCCGCTTAAAAGACCGCATAGGGGGCAGGCCGCGCAGGATATCTCCTTTGTCTTCATGGGGCAGACCCGCTTGCCGATGTCCCTGCCTTTTTCAATAATGAGCACGCTCGGAGCCTTCCCTTTTTTGGCGCCCTTGCCGGAAGGAGAAAAAAATTCCATCGCGGCAAAGATGCCTGCCGGCCCGGCCCCCACGATGACTACATCATACCTTTTGGCCTTTTTGTCTTTGCCTTCCAAATGCGCGCCTTCAGCTTTTTGTTTTTTGCTTTTTTCTTTTTTGATCTAAAAGGAGAGCCTTTAACCGGTTTTTCTTTTTCTTTTCCTTTTAGCCCCTGATTATCTTGACCACGCACCTGCGGTGGCGCGGGCCGTCGAATTCACAGAAGTAGATGGACTGCCAGGTCCCGAGGGTAAGCTTTCCTGCCTCGATGGGCACGCAGGCGCTTACGCCGGTAAGACCGGACTTCACATGGGCATCGGCATTGCCCTCACGGTGGAAATACCCCATGTCATGAGGCACAAGGCGGGTAAGGCTGTTTATGATATCGCGCTGCACCGAAGGGTCCGCCCCCTCGTTAATGGTAACGCCGGCCGTGGTATGGGGCACATATATGTAGCAGACGCCTTCCTGTACCCCGGACTCCCCAAGGGCCTCCTCGACCTGGGCGGTTATGTCTATGAACTCGTTTCTCTGTTTGCTGCGGACATTCAGGTACTTGATCATGCCAGTTGTCTCCCCCCCCCAAAGCAAAACTAGAATACAAGCGGCAAGTTACAAGCAGCGGAAAAAAATCTATTGAATACTATCCGGCCCTCCTAAGGACCTCCTCATAGAAACCGGCTCCCGTACGCATCTCAACGGACAGGGAATAAAAGCCGGTCTCCTTCCGGCAGGCGTCCCCGAATCTCATTATATCCTTTTCGGTTGTGAGAATCCACAGCCCGCAGGCCTTGTTTTTTATGCGGCCGATATCTGCCTGGCTGAACATGTGATGGTCCCTGAACTCCATAAAACCTTTTATGACCGCTCCCGCCTCAATGAGGCTCTGCCTGAAAGAATAGGGCTCCCCGATCCCCGCAAAGGCGAAGACCTCCTTTCCTCGCAGGCAGTCAACCGGATAAGCGGCGCCGGTCGCGCTGCAGACCACGCGGCAAGCCTCGTACCAGGCCGGATATACCGGGGCATGGGCGTTATATCTTCTTATCTCCCTCTCATAGGACTCGGGGACCTCCCTGGCCTTGCTGACCACTATGATGTCCGCCCTGCTCATGGCGGACAGGGGCTCACGAAGGCTGCCCACCGGTATGAGCTTTTCAAGATAGAAAGGGTCCGTTGCGCTCAGCAGAAGGATGTCCAGGTCGCGCTTGAGCCTCCAGTGCTGAAATCCGTCATCAAGGATGAACAGGCCGGGCGGAACGTCATTTGACGCCCTAGCAACAGCTCCCGCATAAAGGCCGGCCTCGTACCTGTCAGCACCTTTTATCACGGGAACACCCGGAAGCTCCGAGGCCATCATGAGCGGCTCATCGCCCGCCTGCCCTGCGTCAAGCTCCGGAGTTATAAGCGCGGGCCCCGGGAGGCTGCCCTTGTATCCTCTTGTGAGGATGGCAATATGATGATTTTTATCTTTCAGGAAGCGGGTAAGGGATATCACAAGCGATGTCTTGCCCGTGCCTCCGGTCGTGAGGTTGCCCACGCTTATCACGAAGCCCGGAAGCGATTTGGCGCCCTTTGACTTTCGCCGCTTGTCGAGCCTGTAGCCAAGGTAATATGCAAGCTCAAAAAGACCTTTCACTTTTCTATTCTAACCCGAAGCGTGGCCCAAAAGAAGAGGTCCTTCAGATTTTGTGCGGGTGCACTTTTTTTGTATGGCTGTATATGCCCGGCCCTTTCGTCCGGGTCGCGCTGTTCCGGGCGTATGCAGAGAGTTCCGTTACGGGTGTCTTCAGGGCGAAGAGGCAAACGATGGTCAAAAATGCGGCAATTCGGCATCCGTCCGCTTGCTCCCTCCCCAAGGACCGGGGCAGATATCAACCCTATACTCCCCGGGTAAAAATCCCTGATCTTCTGAATAGCCAAAGAAAAGAAAATCGTTAATTCGTCTCAAGATGGGCCATTATTGCATCCACCGTCCTTCGGACGGCCCCGGAGCGCTCAAGATAAAACTCCCTGGCCCTGCCGCCCATTTCCTCCCTTCTGCCCTCATCGGACAGAAGCGCTTCGAGCGCA
>JAKAJM010000011.1 GCA_021813765.1 Nitrospirota bacterium | reverse complement strand
TGAGCAATGGCTGGACAAAATACGTTCTCAGAAATGCGATGGTAAGTATTCTGCCTGAAAAGATCCGCCTCAGAAAAAGCAAGCTGGGCTTCGTTACTCCAGAGGACCATTGGTTCCGGAAGTGCATCAGCAAGGAAATACAAAAGGTTTTTTTGAATGCCACCTTCCTACAGCAATATGTACGGATGGACAGACTGCAGGATTGTTTTGACCGGTATTTGGGCCGGAAAACCTTTTATCAGAGCGACATTTTTTTCCGTTTTTATATCCTTGAAAAGTGGGGGCAAAAGTTCTTTTAAAGTGTCAGGTTGGAATGCGTATTTTTTTAGATTAATGGTATCTTGTGCTGGAGGGATGGATTACAGATTTATGATTGGGGCAGCAAGTCAGAAAAAAGTGTTGCAGAGGAGAATTTTTTGATATGTGCGGCATAGCCGGCATACTGACAATGGATGAAATGCGCCATCAGGCTCAGGTCGTCAATATGCTGTCCGCTTTAAGCCACAGGGGGCCTGATGACGAGGGATATTTGGGCGCAAATACGGCCAACAATTCCATTTATGAATTTCATTCGGGAAAGAGCCTGGCCAAAAAAGGGAAAAATGTTTCTCTTTCAAGCGAGCGTGTCAACCTGTTGTTTGGGCACAAAAGGTTGTCGATACTCGATCTGTCCGCCGCGGGACATCAACCGATGAGTTATGAGAACGGGTCAATATGGATCGTGTTCAACGGGGAGATATACAATTACAGGGAACTGAGAGATGAGCTTAAGGCAAAGGGGCACCAATTCCGGACAAATTCCGACACCGAGGTGATTCTTGCGTCCTACCAGGAATGGGGGGAGAATTGCGTAAGGCTCTTCAATGGAGACTGGGCATTTGCCCTTTATGACAGGAAAAGGCAAATCGTTCTCATCTCAAGGGACAGGTACGGAATAAAACCTCTCTACTATCATTATGAACCGGACCTTAAGATGTTTGCTTTTGCCTCGGAAGTAAAGTCACTGTTAAGGGCCCCTCATTTAAGCAGGGACATAAATGCCGACAGGATTTTTGAATTCCTGGCCTTCGATCTGCAGGAACACTCGCATGAGACAATGTATAAAGATGTCTGTCAGATAAGTCCGGGCTTCAATCTCGTTTTCGATCTCAAGACCTTTGATTTCAAGTTCAGCAGATATTATGAATTGGCCCACAACGCCTCCGTTGGAGATTACAATGCCCGGCAGGCCCTTAGCTACGCTGATGACATACGGGAACTGCTCTTCGATTCAGTCAGGATAAGATTAAGGGCCGATACGCCCATAGGCACCTGTCTTTCTGGAGGGCTGGACAGTTCCTCGATTGTGGTGATAATCAACAGGATTCTCAAAGAGGAAGGCATCGGGGTGGAGCAGATAGGCAGCAGGCAAAAAACATTTACCGCCGCGTTCCCAAATGAGCCCGTTGATGAAACTTTTTTTGCCGGGTTAATTAACGCTCTTACTGAAGCGGAAAGCCATTTTGTCTTCCCTTCGCCGGAGGGCCTGGAAAAAGAGATCGGGCAGGTAATATGGCATCAGGATGAGCCATTTGGAGGCCCTTCGGTCTATGCGCAGTGGGAGGTCATGAAGGAAGCCAGCAATCATGTGCGGGTAATACTGGACGGCCAGGGGGGCGACGAGGTCTTTGGCGGATACGCGGTTTACAGAGCCGCTTACATTTCACAGCTTGCAAGCAAATTGAAAATCAAAAGCCTGCTTTTAGAGTCTGCCTGCGTATCCAGGACTGCCGGATCCTTCAAGCAAATGCTCTCGGAAATGAAATCGCTTCCTATCTTTTTGAGCCCGCGTCCTTTAAAATCATTTTTTTATATGGCATGGAAAAAAAGACTCATCAAGGAAAGTCTGGACTTACTGAAGGCTAAAAACTGCGGAATGCCAATGGAATTCATGCATTCTTTTGTACCTAATCTAAATGGTGTTCTCCATTCATATCAGATGAAATATAGTCTGCCCCAGCTTCTACATTATGAGGACAGAAACAGCATGGCTTTTTCAATCGAGTCGCGGACGCCATTTACCGACTACAGGCTGGTCGATTATGTATTTGCGGTGCCAGCCTCGTATAAATTCCATAACGGGTGGAGCAAATGGCTGTTACGTTTGGCCATGAGAGGACTGTTGCCCGATGAGGTGCTTTGGCGCAGGGATAAGATCGGATTTGCCGCTCCTGGATCAATGAACAAATACAACAGGGCCGAACTCTTTGAAGAGTGGCTCAAGGTAAATAAAAATACACTTTTTTAATAAACCGGAGCGGCCATCTTTTATGGAGTGGCAGCGGCTCCCCATTGCTAAACCGGCATTTCACGATAAAGCACTGATATTACCGTCCATTCCTTTAGAAAATTCTAAACTTTCCTCTAATTTTCAGAAAACAGAGAGGCGTTGATCATGTGCGGTATATGCGGCATATATGACAGGACCCGTCCGGAAATTGCCGAAGACGTCTTACTGAAAATGCGGGACGTTATGGTCACACGGGGGCCTGATGATGCAGGAAAATACATTGCCCCGCACATCGGACTCGGCCATCGCCGCCTGAGCATTATAGACATTTCGGCGGCAGGGCATCAGCCGATGCACAACGAAGACAAAACCGTATGGATCACGTTCAACGGCGAGATATACAATTTCCCCGATCTGCGCGATGCGCTCGTCCGAAGCGGGCACGTTTTCAGCTCTTTCACCGACACCGAGGTGCTTGTTCACGGCTATGAAGAATGGGGCATCAACAGACTTCTTCAAAAATTAAACGGCATGTACGCTTTTGCGATCTGGGATTCGAAAAAAAAGGAGCTCTACCTGGCTAGAGACCGGGTCGGAGTAAAGCCTCTTTTCTACATGGAGAAAAACGGGAAGGTATACTTCTCCTCCGACATCAAATCCATCTTTCTTTCCTATGAAAAAGAGCTTACGCTGGATTTCCATGCAATCGATGATTTTCTTTATTCCTACTGTATACCGCAGGAGCGATCGATCTTCACGGAGATCAAAAAAATCCCGCCCGCAAATTATGCGATTTTTAAAAAGGGCGGGACGAGCTTTCATGAATACTGGGATCTCAGTTTCGCTTCTAAAATAAAAATGACAGAAGACGAATATATTGAGGAACTGTCAAACAGGCTTTTTTCCGCAGTGAAGCGCAGAATGATCAGCGATGTGCCCCTGGGCTCTTTTTTGAGCGGCGGGGTCGATTCAAGTCTCGTGGTCGCCTTGATGGCTACAATATCAGGCTCACCCGTAAAGACTTTTTCGATGGGGGTCCGGGAGGAATCCTACAACGAATTAAAATACGCTCGGATGGTAGCCCAAAGGTATTCGACCGATCATCATGAGTTCATAGTGGAGCCCGATGCCCTGCGCATCCTGCCTGGGATAGTCTGGGCCTACGGAGAACCTTTCGCCGACTCTTCACAGATCCCAACTTATTACGTGTCCAGGATGACAAAAGAGCATGTAACGGTGGCGATGACAGGCGACGGGGGAGATGAGTCATTTTGCGGGTACAGCAGGGCGGCGGCATATTATTACGCGTGGCGGTACCGAAAGTTTTTTTCTGGATTTTTTCGTAACGGTGTGTTGCCGGCGCTTGCAGGCGGAGTCTCCGCTGCCCTTGGCAGGCGCCTTGCTTCGGGAAAGATCAAGACCCTGACAGAGTACGGCAGGGGCAGCTTTAAAGACAGTTTGAGCATTGGGGGGATCTTTGGGCGAAGCTTCAGAGAAGAAATGTATACGCCCGGTTTTAAACAGAAATTGGCAGAATACGACCCGGTGAAGGTTTTTGAGACACATCTGGAATGTGCGGACGGAACGGATGAGGTTGAAAGGCTGCTCTATATCGACATTAAAACTCTTCTTCCAAATGATTTTCTGACCAAGGTTGATGTGGCAACAATGATGAACTCCGTCGAAGCGCGGTCGCCTTTTCTGGATTACGAACTTATGGAGTTTGCCGCGAAGATCCCCTCAGAGATCAAAATGAAAAACGGACGGCAGAAATACCTGCTTAAGAAACTGGCACAACGCTTTATCCCGCATGACGCCATTTACAGAAAAAAATGGGGATTCGGAATACCGATAGGCTTTTGGTTCAAAAAAGGAGAAATGAGGGCTTTGCTCAACGATATCCTGCTTGGCAAAAGGGCTGCCGGCAGGGGCTATTTTGACCATGGTTTTATTCGCCGCCTGGTAACGGAACATTTGGAGGGAAAGGCGGATCATGCATACAGGCTGTGGGCGCTCTTATGCCTCGAACTGTGGCACCTCATGTTCATCGATAAGGTCATATCCAAATCGCAAAATTTGCTGACTTTTTAATTTAAAATGTCAACTATTCCCGTTCCGCTGAGCTCCCTGCAAGCAAGAAAAAACCTGCTTTGATGAAGGTAATGATGATTTCCATGATGTATCCAAACAGATATGACCCAAATAACGGGGTTTTTATACATAGTCAGGCCAGATACCTGCAAAAGTCGGGATGCAGCGTGACAGTTGCAGCCCCGGTCCCGTATGCGCCCAGGCCCCTGTGGTTCAGGCCCAAATGGAAAAATTACGGCCGGGTCCCATCTTTTGAACTGGTTGACGGGATTCCTGTCCATTACCCGCGCTATATCAATTTGCCAGGCCAGTGGTTCCATTTGCCGTCCTGCTACAGCATATATTCGAATATTCTCGGGCGGCTGGATTACGTCATCTCCGATTTTCGGCCTGACATCATACACGCCCATATGGCTACGCCCGAAGGATATCTTGGTCTTCGTATAAGCAAAAGGCACCGTTTGCCGCTTGTATGCAGCCTGAGAGGCAGCGATATCAACTTATATCCGAATTTTGACAGGATAACCTATGCATTGACCAAAAAGGTCCTTTTAAATGCCGATGGCCTGACAAGCGTGAGTGGGGCACTAAGGCAAGAGGCACAAAGGCTGGCAAAGCCGACTGTTCCCATAGAGGTGATATATAACGGTTGCGAGGAAAGGTTTTTTAACAGCCGGACGGGAGCATCCGGGATCAGGTCTTCTCTTGAAATCCCTCACAACTGCAAAGTCTTCCTTTTCGTTGGACTGATAGCGAAGGCTAAAGGGGTTTATGAGCTTGTAAATTCTTTCAATGATATCCGTAAAAGGGATCGCTCCGTACATCTCGTTATGCTTGGAGACGGCCCGGATTACGCGGCGATCAGTAAATTTGCAAGGTCCGGTCATTTGAACGGGGCCATAAGCTTGCCGGGCAGCGTACCAAGCCGGCAGATGCCGGAATGGTACGGCGCAGCCGATTTTTTTGTTTTGCCTACGTACCATGAAGGTCTGCCAAACGCGGTCCTGGAAGCTATGGCAAGCGGGGTGCCGGTAATATCTACACGTGTTGGCGGCATCCCGGAAGTGATAACAACCGGAGAAACCGGGCTTCTCGTAGCGCCAAAAAACACTTCGGAGTTGACCGGAGCGATGGATTTTGTTCTCAAAAACGGCGCTACCGCAAAAAGGATGGCCACCCTGGCTCAAAAAGCCATTAAAGAGAAGTTCACATGGGAAACAAACGCACAAAAAATGATCTCGATGTATGAATCGGTGCTTCAAAGAGAGTCATAAGACTGCAATGATAACGAAAACAAAGATATGCCATATAACGACCGGCCATATAGCCTTCGATAACAGGATTTTTCACAAGGAATGCAAGACCCTGGCCGCCAGTGGTGAATTCGATGTTGCCCTGATCGCCCAGCATGACAATGGCGGGACTATAGACGGAGTACGGCTTTTGGCTATCTCCAAAAGCCGGGGGCTTCTCTGGAAACTGACTGTAACTGTAGCGGAAGCCCTTGTAAAAGCAGTCAGGCATAAGGCGGATGTCTATCATTTCCACGACCCCGAGTTCATAATAGCCGCACTCGTACTAGGCGCGGTTACAGGAGGCAAGGTCATTTATGACGTGCACGAAGATTATGAAAAACAGACACGCTACAGGGATGATATGCCCTGGTGGCTTACCCGCGCTGCGGCCTTCCTGTTCAAGAAGATTGAAAAAACCGTCCCAAGGTTTTTTTACGGGGTCATGACAGCCACGGAAGACATACTGCAAAATTTTTCTTTCCATAAGCGTGCAATCTGCATAAAAAATTATCCCGTTGTTTCGTATTTCAATGACAGACCGCAAAAACTGAAAAGCGGAAACGGCCAGTTCAATGCCGTTTATATCGGAGGCATCAATAAGGAGCGCGGCATCTTCGAGATGGTACGGTCGCTTGCTGCGGTTGACCGGAAAATCAAACTGACAGTTTACGGCCGTTTTGAGTCAGAAAGCTGCCGCAAAAAAATTGAGGCCACAGAGGGCTGCGAAAAGGTCAAGTTTGCGGGATGGAAGCAGCACCACGAGGTAGTCGGGAATTTAAGCAGGTTCGATGCCGGACTTGTCTGTCTCCACGTTAAACCGAATTTCCTCACTTCCCTGCCGGTAAAGATGTTCGAGTATATGGCGGCGGGCTTACCGGTTGTAGCCTCAAATTTCCCGCTATGGCGTCAAATAATTGAAAAAAGCGGGTGCGGAATATGTGTCGATCCCTATGACCCAATGGACATTGCCCATGCCCTTGAATTTCTGGCCTCTAATCCGGAAGCGGCAAGCCAGATGGGACAGAGGGGCAGGAGAGCAATAGCCGAGCAATACAGCTGGGAGGGCGAAAAAAAGAAGATGCTGAATTTTTACAGGGGAATACCTCTTGTTAACGTGAGCGCTAATACGGAAAAGAAAGTGTCCATAGGCTCTGACCTGGCTCACGGGGGATCAGATAACGATAAGGCTGGATGAAAGGAGTTATTCACCAATGAGAAAGTCACTTTTTGTGCTGGCATTCGTCCTTTTTTATGTTCAGATTACAACACCGGCCGTAAGGGCCGCAGTATATTACGTTTCGCCTTCAGGTTCCGATTTTGGCCCTGGCACGAGACAGCAGCCTTTCAGGACCATCCAAAAGGCCGCAAACCATGTGAGGCCCGGTGATACCGTGATTGTGGAAAACGGCCTCTATGTGGATCTTACCAGGAGCAGCCTTGTCAGGATAAGGCAGAGCGGGACCGCTCACCTATGGATAACCTTTAAATCCGCGAAGAAATGGGGAGCTATACTGGACGGGGGCAGTAATACGACTAATTACGGGGTGTCATTCGACGATGTTGGTTATATAAAGGTTGAAGGCTTTCAGCTTAGGGGTTTTTGCCGTGTCGGATTTTTTTTAAACAGCGATGACCACGACATAGAGCTTAGAGACAACCTGATACATTCGATAGGCAGAAGGATAGTGCCCCCTGGAGACGATGGGTCGGACGCAATATTCATAGGGCGGCAGCCAAGGCGGATAGTTATTGCCGGAAATGTGCTTCATACGGTCGGCAGGTTCCCCAGCGGCGCGGACCAGGACTATAACCAGGACCATGGCATCTATGTAAGAGGCCGGGATATAGTGATCAGAAACAACATTCTTTACGATTTCAGAGCTGGCTGGCAAGTCCATCTTTATGGCGGGCCAGCTGACAGGGTTTATATCTATGACAACACATTTGCAGGCGCAAATCCGGGCAGACAGGGACAGATACTTATAGCGAGCGGACAGAGGAATGTGGTGATCAGAAATAATATCTTTTTTAAGCCAAACAGATGTGCCATCTTCCCCGGCAAAGGGGCGCCGATTACAATTGAAAATAATATAACTTCAAGAGGTATTGCTCTCCTGTGCGGGCCAGCGCCCTTAAATTCAGAGATAAAAAGCAATTTAGTCGGAGTTGAGCCAGAATTCGTAGACCCCGCAAATCATGATTACAGGCTAAAAGGAATACCGCAGGCAAGAAAAAGTGCAGCGTCCATCGGGGCCCCAAAAAAAGCGGCAAAATCACTGGCCGATTATCTAAGGACAAAAAATACAAAACGGTCTCTCTGATAAAAGCTAAATAACATTCAATATGCGGACTGTCACCTTATGGGTGCTACCGCGTATGAACGACTTTTTTGCGGTTCATTGACACGGGCATGATCTTCAAATAAATAGCCTGAAGGAGGCTGAAATGGAGCTGGAGAGGGCCTGTCCAGTTTACCGGAGAGTCGAGCCGGACAAACCGTTCACCAAATTCAAAAAGTCCGAGATCAATCAATCCATTGCAGACCGTTTCGAGCAAACGGCAGCCAAATACCCATCGCACATTGCCATAAGTTCGTATGAAGCGCAGTTTACCTATGAGTCCTTAAATCGAAAGGTCAACCGGACCGCGCGCGCAATAATTGACAGGCGAGGGCTCTCCGCCGAGCCTGTTGCCATTTTTCTTGACCACGGTGCCCCCTTGATATCCGCTATGCTTGCGGTATTGAAGGCAGGCAAAGCCTATGTCGTTTTGGACACATCCTTCCCTTCTGCAAAAAACGCTTCCGTCATCAAGGAGTCACGGGCCGGGCTCGTTCTTACCGATAAAAAAAATTTAAGCCTCGCTTCCAGACTGGGTGCAGACGCCTCGCGGCTTATGGTCACCGATGAGATTGGCAGGAAATTTTCTTCTGAAAACCTGAATCTGCCGATCTCTCCGGCGGCAACCGCCCATTTGATTTTTACATCAGGCTCAACCGGAGTGCCAAAAGGGGTGTTCCAGACCCACAGGAACGTGCTTCATAATGTCATGAGGTGCACCAATATGCTCCATTGCGCTTCCGATGACCGTCTATCTCTACTCTGGTCCTGCAGCTTCGCGGCGTCGGTGCCAAATATATTCGTTGCCTTGCTCAATGGCGCGGCCCTGCACCCCTACAGCATTAAAAGAAATGGGATCGATAATATTGCCGGTTGGCTGGCAAGGGAAGGGATAACCATATTGCACTTCGCCCCTTCGGTATATCGCCAACTCGTTTCCTCACTGACAGGCAACGAGGATTTTTCCAGACTCCGGCTGATCAAGCTGTCCGGCGAGGCCGTCCGTAAGAGCGACCTGGAGATCTACAAGAAGCATTTTCATAAGGGCTGTATCTTTCATGTGTCTCTTGCTTCTACTGAGACGAACATCATACGGCAGTTTTTTTGCGATCACGAAACGCTGGTGAGCAGCGAGGCCGTGCCCGCGGGCTATGAGGTGGAAGACATGCAGGTGATGATACTCGATGAGGACGGCAGGGAGGTTGTTTCGGGCTGCGCGGGGGAAATTGCCGTCAGAAGCCGGTATCTTCCTTCGTCCTATTACAGGATAGAAGGTCCGGGCCCATCTCCATTCCTGCGTGACGGCAGTGACGAAGATATGATCACATACAAAACCGGCGACCTTGGTTATATGCAGAAGGACGGATGTCTGGTTCATCTGGGCCGCAAGGACTTGCAGGTAAAAGTGCGGGGATACAGGGTCGAGATAAGCGAAGTTGAGAAAGCGCTCAATGAGCTGCCGGCGGTAAAAGAGGCAGTCGTGGCAGGACGTGATGACTCTTACGGAGGCAAGCTGCTGGCCGCATATATTGTGCTCCATAACGGCCAGTCCTTAACACCAGGTGAACTTCGGAATTCACTGAAAGAACGGCTGCCAGATTACATGGTGCCGTCACGGTTCGTCTTTCTTGACGCACTGCCACTTACCCTGAGCGGCAAATTGGACCGCATGGCACTGCCGCCCCCGGATTACAGGATTTCCGAACTAGAAGAGAATTATTTGCCACCGCGCACACCTGAGGAAAAGCTGCTTGAGGGGATCTGGAAAAAAATCTTGAGGATAGACCGGGCAGGGGTGTTTGACAATTTTTTTGACCTGGGCGGGCATTCCTTACTTGTAGCGGCGCTGGCAGCGGAGATAAGAAAAAAAACGGGGAGGACCCTGCCGGTAAATGCTATACTGCAGTCGCCAACGATAGGCCAGTTGGCCAAAGTCCTCCGTGCAGACGGGCCGCGCTCTGAGTTTGCATCGGTGATGGTCCAGTCAGGAGGCTCAAAACAACCTTTTTTCTGGATCGGTATAAACACTTACCGTCCTCCATATCTTGGCCCCGGCCGCCCAGTGCACGGCATCATTCTTCAGGGTGATTATGGCAAGCCCATAATTTTCCGTACCGTTGAAGAACTGGCGGCACACCACATGGATGAAATAAGGGCTGTCCAGCCAAAGGGGCCCTATTTGCTTGGGGGCTACTGTTTCAGCGGGATGGTGGCCCTTGAGATAGCTCAGCAGCTTATAAAGCAGGGGGAGGAGGTATCAATGCTTTGCCTCATTGAGCCTCTTCCGTATTGCATGCCCCCTGCTGACGCCGCGCTTGCCCCCAATGCCCCATTAAAAACCAAAGCCGGATATGTGCGAAGGAAACTCCCCCTTTTATTGAACATTCGCAAAATTCCATATATATCAGGCGTAATCCTTCAATCCGCCATGGGAAAGATCAATTTCTTTTTCTGCCGCAGCCTCATCACCATGGGCAATTCGGTGCCGCGGCGTTATCGTGATTTTTATCGTCTTTATACGGCAGGAAGGTATGCCGCCAGGTCTTATCCCGGAAAGACCGCTATTTTTCTGAGAGAGAACAGCGGTGGAAAAGAATTCTGGAGCAAATTTGGCGGTAAGGGGACATTCGTCTCTGAAGTTGAAGGGACAGTGCATCATACCATGATGGATGAACCCTATGTCGGGATATGGACCAAAGAGCTTGGCCACTACCTGGACATGGTCCACGCAGATGAAAAGAAATGCAGCCGGCCTGAGCAGCGGACCGGAAGACCAAACAGAGCTTCAGCAGATGACCTTGATGCAGCCAGTGCCTGCTTCTGAAAAGGAGCTTTTCCCCGTATGGTCTTTTTTTTCCTCCTTTCCCGAGTGGAAAAAAGATGAAGTGCACGTATGGCGCTCCAGCCTGCAAATGCCTGCTGAGCAAACGGAAATGCTGCGGCAAACTCTGTCATCAGATGAATTGCAAAGAGCAGGCTGCTTCCGTTTTCAGCGGGACAGCGCCAATTTTATTGCCGCCCGCGGGACACTCAGGGCCATCATTGGGAGATATTTAAATGAGGAGCCGCGGAAAGTGAGGTTCAGATACGGACTCTTTGGAAAGCCTGAGCTAGCAAATGAAAAAACGATCAGCTTCAACGTGTCCCATTCAAAAGACCTTGCGGTTTTTGCATTTGCCCGGAACCGTAAAGTAGGCGTAGATATAGAATACATTTCTTCCGCCCCTTCAATTGCCGAAATTGCAGGACAATTCTTAATGACCGAAGAAGGCATGAGCCTTAAACCGGCCCCGGGTTACATCAGGAAGAAGGCCTTTTTCAGGGCTTGGACTCGAAACGAGGCATATCTGAAGGCTATCGGCACCGGGTTTGCCGGGCGCCGCGACCTGCTGGAAACAAACGTGAAGGGACGGTGGTCTTTTACCGGCATAAGCGTAGGAAGGGGATATGCTGCTTGTCTTGCAGTTGAGGGTCCTGAGCCATCTTTTAAGTTCTTGCAATGGATGGACGTAATCTGATTGAGCATTCTTAAAAAAAATGCTAAAAACAAAAAAATAAAAAATTATCCGGGAGCGCTGCGGTGGAAAAATTACCATTCATCTCAGTAATAATACCTTGCAGAAATGAGGAAAAGCACATCGCAAACTGTCTGGACTCGATAATCGCAAATAAGTACCCCACAGACAGGATGGAGGTCCTGGTGGTTGACGGAATGAGCACTGACGCAACCAAACGCATCCTGAATGACTATTCGAAAAAATACGGGTTCATCAAGGTCCTGGATAACAAAAAAAGGGTCACTCCGGCAGCAATGAACACGGGCATAAAAAATTCCGCCGGAGAACTTATCACGATAATAAACTCGCATGCAGTGCTGGATAGTGGTTTTCTCTCAAAAAGCGTTTCGGCACTGAAGGAAACAGGCGCTGATGCGGTTGGCGGCAGGCTGAACACAATCAATGACGGTGAGAAAATCTTTGCCAGGAGCATCCCTATCGCAGCCGATTCATTTTTTGGGGCTGGAGGGAGGAGATACAGGAACAGGGAAAAGCCGGGACTTGTGTCTGATACCCTTCCGTATTGTGTCTACAAAAAAGATGTTTTCAACAAGATTGGAATGATAGATGAAGAATTGCTGCGGGACCAGGACGAAGAATTCAACTACAGGCTTCTGAAACGCGGCGGGAAAATATTTTTTTCCCCGGAAATAAAATCTCATTTGCATCTGAGGCCCTCTTTAAAGAAGCTTTGGAGACAGCATTTCCAATATGGTTATTTCAAAGTTAAAGTTGCGCAAAAAATAGGCGCGTTCCTTACCTGGAGGCAAATGATCCCGGCCCTGTTCGTTGGAAATCTTTTTTTGTGGACGGCGCTTGGCCTTATAACGCCAAAAATGATTTATCTGTCCCTTTTTATTTTGGCGGCTTACGAGGCAAGCAGTGCGGCATTCTCGTTCATGCTTTCGTCAAGGCACGGAATGGTTTACCTGGGTCCATTCTTTGTTGTTTTTAACACTATCCATTTCAGTTACGGTCTGGGATATTTGAAGGGCATTATTGATTTTGTGCTGCTAAAAAAAGATAAAAAGAAAAAGATCCTGGACGCTCCGCTTACAAGATAAGACAGTCCCACCAAGCACATCTATCCTCACCTCAGCGCGTACCTTTCTAATTTCCATTAAGACCTCTTAAAAAAAGCCGGGCCGTAACATGTGCCTTGCAGCCTGAACTGCGGCCATTTCTGCCTTTGCGGTATTTTTTGCTCTCTTGTCATTACCCGTTCCCTCCTGGATTTTTCGAGCCAAGTCCCATACGTCCTTTTATTTCTTTGATTCCCCGTGATTTCCCCTGAAAAGCTTATCAATGTGATATCTGTTACTTTTTTTAAAAGTTTTTAATTTTAAAATATTAGTGCCTTAAGGCGTAGATCTTTGAGTTTTTTCTCCGCTGTACGACGTTTCCGAAAAGGTAAACCTTGGGCGACCAGGGGGCACAAAGCCGCGGGGCCTTGAAAAGGCCAGCCGGGCTGCCGAAGAAACAGTGCTTACCTGCCTGAGTTTTATCTCGGTATGGATGGATTAGGCCTGTTTCCCTTTCGAGGGAAACAGGCCTTTTTTGTTTCAAATCTTCAAATAGCAAAGAGAGGTTCACAGATGAAGAAGAGTTTTTTCCTCCCTATTTTCCTTTTGGCAGTAGTGGTTTTAGGCATTTCCTCCTTTATTGGAGAGGCAAATGCCGCCACCTACTATGTTTCCACCTCGGGAAGCGACAACAACAACGGTTCTCAGAGTTCTCCTTTTCGTACGCCATCTTATGCAGCTAGCATTGTGAATCCTGGTGATTCGGTCATTATAGAGAACGGTACTTATTCTCCGTTTACCATAAGCCGCAGCGGTTCGTCCGGTGCTCCTATAACTTTCGAGTCACAAAATAAATGGGGTGCTGTTATTGATGCAGGTGGTGGTTCCTATGCAGTGGCTATTAGTGCCAGTTACATAAATATAATGAATTTCAGGATGCAAAATATCGCATATGATGGCATTGTTGGAAGGGACGGAATTCATGATATTACCATCTATGGCAATAACATTGGCCCAGTAGGTGCAAACGGTACCGGCAATAATGGATGCGCTGGTATAGATTTTGATTTTGCATCTAACATAATTGTAGATAGTAATGTTGTGCATGATTCAGGTGGTGGCAGCGACGGATATTCTGCCGATCATGGAATAGATTTTGAGGGGCAAGCGGGTTCTACTGGTGCATTCTCTAACCTTACGGTTATAAACAATGTCACCTATGATAACGATAGAGGGTGGGATATTCAAATATATGATAATTCTCATGCTAACCCAACTGTTACAGGACTTTATATAATAGGCAATACTTTCGCCTCCACAAACCCTAACAATACAGGGCAGCTTGGTCTTTATATGCCCATGACAAACGCGCTGGTGGAGGACAACATTTTTTATATGCCGGGAGGGGGCGCGGCTTCATATCCCTCGGGCCAAAGCTTTACTGCAAGTTATAACCTGACCACAGCCTCTACCATGGGTGCCGATGCCTCGGGGACAGGAAACATATTGAACGCCAGCCCGTCTTCAATATTTGCAGACGCGGCTGCCCTTGATTTTTACCTGCAATCTTCATCTCCGGCCATAGGCACCGGCACAGCGTGGTCCGGCAGAACATATGATGCAAACGGAAACCCCCTGGCAAACCCTCCCGATATCGGGGCATATGAATTTTCAACCTCAACTTCAACCTCAACTTCAACATCAGGATCGATCTCTACATCGACTTCAACCTCAGGCTCAACATCGTCCACATCTGGCTCGGGCGGGACTTCGACTTCGACAACCACATCAACAACATCCACTCCGACAACCGGCACGACAACAACTTATACGTCAACTACAGGAACAACATCGATGATTTCAGGGACCTCATCGACAGCGGGGGCAACGTCAACTTCCGGAACGGCCTCCACTTCAACAACCACAGGTTCCACCTCAACCACTTCATCATATGGTTCGACACCTGCAATCAGCAACGCTTCCACTGCAACAACCGCACCAGCATCAACTACCTCATCCGGGCAGGTAACGGCGCCCCAGTTGCTGACGCCATCGCAAGGGCAGACAGTCAGCACCACTGTCACGTTCCAATGGAGCCCCTCCAAGGACTCGGCTCCCGTTACGTATACGCTCTACGTCGGTAAAAAACCGGACTTCTCGGATGCAAGCCCCATACAGGTGGCATCCGCGCAAAACAGCATGTACGCGATGGGTGGCGGCGCGGCCGCGCTGTTTATGTTCGGGCTTGTCGTCCCCGGGGGCATCAGACGCAGGCGCAGGCTGCTCATGCTCCTTCTGGCCGGCGTTATGGCTGCCGGGCTTTTGGCATCATGCGGTGGAGGGGGCGCCGGCACGCAGACCTCGTCTTCTTCCCCTGCTTCAAGCGTAAGCCCCAGTACGGGTGCATTGAGCTATACGGTCTCCGGGTTGTCCAGCAAGACCACATATTATTGGAAGGTGGTCGCACAGGATAACGCCGGAAATACCGTGCAAAGCCAGACAGGCAGCTTCCAGACTAACTAGACGCCTGTTGAACTGTAAAAGGGGCGGCGCCTTTTTGATGCCGCCCCTTTTCTATATTTAACATTCAGGCCTGTATTAAAAGTAAACAGGTATTGTTTCCATTCTATACAGACAAACCTTATAACAAACTTTTTTTCCCCTGGCAGTGAAAGCCAAAATGCGGCGGCAGGCTTTAATTGAAAATATGAATTTTTTCAGACTCTTATGCATGCCTGTCCGTTTTATTGAATTACTTATGTGTGCCCTTCCGATAAATGCATCTCTCGAAAACAGGCCAGGTATATTGCTTGCTAAATCAGAAATGGCACACCTTTGTTCCAAATGCAAGAAGGTTACAAAAAAAAGCGCGTAATAAAATTTTTGCTGTGCCGGAGCAGTTCAAAAGATAACTACATCCTAAGGAGGGGTATTATGAAAGTCTTAAAAAAGATATTAATACCGGCTTTTTGCATGATTTTTGCCATTGGCTTTACAGGCTGCGGTGGGGGCTCGGGCGGTAGTGGATCAACCGGAGCATCGGGAGCATCGGGAGCATCGGGAGCATCGGGAGCATCGGGAGCATCGGGAGCATCGGGAGCATCGGGAGCATCGGGAGCATCCAGCAGCAATTCAGGATCTGTTACCAGCACCCCTAGCAATCCATTTATTCCTACATCCCAAACATCTGGAGGCACATCTGGAGGCACATCCGGAAGCACCACATCTTCCGGGCAAAGCAGCGGTTCCGTGGGGGACCAGGGACTCGTCCTTATTCCCAGCGATCCATCTGATGATGCACAATCCATCACAAACTCTCCCAGCATCCTTCAGATCGTGCATATTTATGATTCAAACGGCAATGTGCTGTCTACACCGTCAATGTCTTCAATAAGCTATTCCGGGGAAAATGATTTTGATGGCGCGGCGCTCACTCCAGACGGGTCCGAGGGTGTCCTGATGGATGGTTATAACAATAAGCTTTATTATTTTTCGGTACAAAACGGCACGGTGTCTGCAGCCAACACGCTTAACACGAACTATGGCGTAGACGGCGATTCGGTAGCCATTCTCAGCAACGGGGATGAGGCGGTCGTTTCTCTCGACAATAACACCTATCTTGTTCTGGTTACCGGCATTCTTTCCGGAACCCCTCAGATAGTGGGCGGCATCGGAATTCCGGACTACCGCAATGCCGTCGTCATCTCCAATGATGACAAGGTGCTTCTGGCGCGCGGCGCAAACGGACTTACCGTCTATTCCATCGCTTCCAGTACTCCTCAGCCCGGCGACTTTAATCAGACCGCAAACATCCCCAGCCTTGGCACTTCGAGTGCTGAGTTTGACGGCAGAGGCGGCATGGCCATCAGCCCCATAGATTCAAGCCGTGCCGTGGTCATCACTAATATTGTAAATAGCACAAGCGGCACTGTGAATCTACTGACCGGACTGCCCGGCACCCCGGTACTGTCAAATTCCACAAGCGTGGACTACACAGTCAATACCGTGGCGGTTTCACCAGACGGCACTCTGGCTGTGGTCGGCACAGACAATGGGCTCCTCATGTTTTCGGGGGTTGCTTCCGGAGCGCTTTCGCAGGTGGGACAGCTCTACGCTCCGTCCTACAGCATCAGCGACACAAGCGTGACATTGGGCCAGATAACAACGCTCGGATTTACTATTGACGGGAAATATGTCGTGGTTTGCGACCATACAAACGGCGCTCTGCTTGTGATCCCGGTAAGCTCAAGCGGTTTTGGAGCACCAGCGGGCATATTGCCGGGCCTTTCGGTGCCTGCAAGCGATAACATAATGATACATTAGCCTTCTTTCAGGCCAGTTCCGGAAGGGGGGTGCCCGATAAGTGGCACCCTCCTTTTGCCCAAGGCATGCACCCCATGCCGGTATATTTTTTGCCTCGATGATGCGTACCCGGGAGAACGGCATGTTTTCTGTCCTGAAAAATGCCGTTGAAAAGTCAGATATTTTGGAGTATACAGAGTTATTGGCCGCGAAATTTTTAATGGGGGTCAATATGCGGAGGGGTCTCTTTTCCAGAGCGGCAGCTATTTTTTTATTTTTAGCGCTGCCTGTCCTGCACGCCGCAAATGCCAATTGCCAATTTCTGCAAAAGGCCAAACTGAATGCTTCCGGGGGTGCTCCAGGCGCTAATTTTGGTTTTTCGCTTGCCGTCAGTGCAAACGGCAGGATTTCAATCATAGGTGCGTACGAGAAAAAAAACCAATGCGGAGCGGCATACGTGTTTACGCGCGGTGGGACAGGCTGGAAAGAGCGGCAGGAATTGTCGCCTTTGTCCGGAAATGAACAGGAGGCATTCGGATGGTCTGTGGCGTTAAGCGGAAACGGCGGCACGGCCATCGTCGGGGCCATTGGCAAAGACATGAAAGCCGGTGCGGCATACGTATTTTCTCGCACCGGGACTTCGTGGAAGCTGCAGCGGAAGCTCAAGGCCTCCGATGGAGCGGCAGGTGACAATTTTGGTTTCTCATTGGCGCTAAGCGCCGATGGCGGCACAGTAATTATCGGAGCCCCTGCAGCGGATTCCTTTCATGGCCGGGCATACGTTTTCATGCGCACCGGCTCAAGGTGGATACAGAAGCAGGAATTAAGCAACCCCGATTCGTCGGCATATGATGAGTTTGCCTCTGCGGTTGCAATAAGCGCGGACGGGAGCACCGCCCTTATCGGAGCATATGAGAAAAACGGCCAGATCGGCTCGGTATACGTGTTCCGGCGCAGTAAAACGGCCTGGAAAGAGCAGCAGGAACTGACGCCCCCGGTCAGCGATGAACCGGAGGCATTCGGATGGTCCGTGGCACTGAACTCAAACGGTACCGCAGCCATTATCGGCGCCATAGGCAAAAACGCGGGTGCTGGCGCCGCATATGTATTCAAGCGCAACGGCACTGCGTGGAAATGGCAGCGGGAGTTAACGGTTTCCGGCAAGGAAATATTTGGCACGTCAGTGGCTTTAAGTGGAGATGGCGATACTGCCCTCGTCGGCGCTAACGGTAAAAATGACAGGGCAGGCGCGGTTTATGTATTCACGAGCAAAGATGGTATATGGACGCAAAAGCAAGTGCTTTCGGCCTCGGATGCGGCGGCAAACGGCGATTTTGGCGTCTCCGTTGCCCTCAGTGCATATGGCGATACTGCGCTTGTCGGCTCACTAGCAAACTCGGCATATGCATTTTCTATCCCGTTGCAGCCTCCAAACTGGAACAATATCGCTCCTTATATGAAAACTCTGTTCGGCGTAACTGATAACGGAGAGGGTATTGCAATTTTGCAGGATGGGGAAATACTGCATATCTTGCCATCGGTCTCCTCCGATCCAGTTTTCCTGGCGCTAGACCGCGATTTGCCGCAGGTCCTCAAATCAATTCAGCTTTACCAGGGAAAAACCGCAATGAGCGGCCCGGGTTCAAAAAATGATGGCAACATTACCCCCGTAGAAAGAAAAAAGATATTGGATATGGCAGCTCAAGCCCTGAAAAATATGTTGCAGTCTATCGAGAAAAATAAAGGGCAAAAAAAATAAATGGCTTCGAAGTATGTTTAGCGTGGCAGCCAGGCACATGCCTGCGGTTAGAAAGACACGATTTGGCCTGACAGTTTTTTTTATTTTTTATTAAAACCCTTTAGGCCGGATTTTTCTTTTTAGAAAAATGGGACTGAAGGGGCGGAGCAGTGCCCGGGGCATGTTTTTTTGACAAAAAAATGACCTGAAATAAAAGATCTCTCAAGAATGACCTGTTTTCTTTATCCAATGGATCTCTATTGACGGTTCAGAGCTATACGATGATTTTAAAAAAAAATGATTTAGCCATTCCAGTCTTAAAAACGTTTGTTCTCCGTATATCCCGAGAAAAAGGCCGTGTATTGAGCGACTGGGCCTGGACTGCGCTTGGCCAGCTTGCTGCTGCAGCTGGGTTTTTGGCAGGTATGCGCCTTATGACCCAATACGTAAGACCCGATGTTTTTGGAACTGTCAGTCTTCTTCTTGGCACGGCTACTCTGTTGACGGCCACATTTTGCGCCCCATTCATCGAGGCTGCCCTTAGGTTCTATCCGGATGCGGCCAGAGACGGGCAAGTCCCGCTGCTGCGGGAGGTCACAAACTCCTTTTTGATCAGGTCTGCCAAAGCGCTTTCTCCTGTCGTTGGCGCTGCAGGACTTCTTTTATTTTTCCTGTACAGGGAAAAAACTGCTTTCCTCATGGCAATGGCATCATTGTGCGGTCTGCTGGTTGTAGACGCGGTAAAGGCAAAGGAACGAAATTTCCTGAACGCAGGCAGAAGACAAAAGGCTATGGCTGTCTGGCTGGCAACGGACACATGGGCAAGGTTTTTGGGAGCGATCATAATGGTTCTGGTCTTTGGGAGCTCCACCGGATCCGTTCTGTCGGGCTATCTTGCGGGTTCTCTTTTGTTACTGGCCTTTTTTTATTTCCGGAAGGGATCAGGCCTCGCTCGTGCGGTCGCCCCCTCAACAATGGAAGAAAAAAAAGCCAACTTACCGGATGAGATCAGGCGGTATGCCATCCCGATAATACCCATGGCCATAGTTGGGTGGATAGCGTCGCTCGGCGACCGCTATATAATAAGCGCGCTGTCTGGTCTTGAACAGGTGGGAATATATTCTGCATCATATGGTCTTGTAAGCAGGCCTTTCCTTATGGCCGGCGGAGTGATCGAACAGACATTGAGGCCACTCTATTTTGAAGCTGTCTCTGCGGGCGACAAGGCTCGGGAAAAGAAGACGTTTTTCGCGCTGCTTTCCGCAACAGTACTGGCCAGTCTTTGCCTGGTAGCGGTTATAACGCTTATGCGGCGGGAAATAGCAGGTCTTCTGCTTGAAAGGAGATACAGCGCCGGGGCCGATCTGATACCATGGATCGCCCTCGGATACGCATTTCTTGTTGTAAGTTATGTTTTTGAGAAGATATGCTACGCCTACAAAAAGACCAAGAGCGTTTTCTTTGCTCAGTCGGCAGGGGCCGCCGCTAGTCTTGGAGCAGGAATACCCATGATCTGCCATTACGGGCTGCTGGGAGCCTCAATGGCGGTGCCGGTATATTTCGGGATTCAACTTGCCGTATCTGCCGTCATGGCAAGGCAGGCGCTGAAGGGGGCTGGCTGATCTTTCATTTCTCGCAGGCCTTTTTTGATGTAAGCCTGAAGGGCCATATATATGAACAGGGCGGTCATACTCGTATATCACAGTGTCGGAGGGCCTGCTGTGGACGCCCGAACGCGAAGGCTTAATGTAAGTCAGCGAATGTTCAGTTTCCAGATGTGGAGCCTGAAGGCTGCGGGGTACAGGGTCGTATCACTTAAAGAGATACTCGAGTTTGCAGGCGGAACAGAAAAACGGGGAAGGTTTGCCTGTCTTACCTTTGATGATGGCTACATGGATTTTTATGATAATGCTTTCCCTGTTTTAAAAAAATACGGATATCCTTCCACTGTCTTTATGGTTTCGGGGCTTGCCGGGCGTGTGAACCTGTGGGACAGCGCAAAATACAAAAACGGTTATGGAAAACGCCCCCTGCTTGATTGGCAAAAGGCAAAGGAACTTTCTGCAGGCGGCGTTACCTTTGGCGCGCATACGATGACGCATCCCCATCTGACAAGGATACCGGCTGCCCGCATGAAAGATGAAATCCTCGACTCAAAGCTGGAGATCGAAGACAGGACCGGCAGCCCTGTAGATTTTTTCTGCTATCCCTACGGCGATTACAACAAAGATGTCATGAGAGAAGTAAGGGAGGCTGGATTTCTTGGCGCAACTTCCTCAAAGAGAGGCTTTGTACTCAGGGGAGACGATTTCTTCAAGTTAAAAAGAATGGGACCGGGGCCGATGACATGGCTTTCTTCCATCTGCATGCCGGCAATCAATACGTAACCAGAGTGGGAAAAAGATTTTTCGCCTTTAAAAAGTACAAGAGCTAGCTCAGATGAAGATATTCTATGTTGGCCATCTGACCGGAGGCACTTGCCTGGACCGCATGCGGTGCCTTGAAAGCCTGGGGCATGAGGTCATCCCCTTTGACGTTTCAAGTATGAAATATGTGCCTAAGATCGCCAGAAGCCTGGCCAACCGTTTTAATTACGGGCCGCTGGTATCGGGCATTAATCGCGCCTTGTGCCGGTCCGTCGACGGAATGCGAAAGATATCCCACATATGGATAGACAAGGGAAGATGGATATGGCCTGATACAATTGACAGGATAAAAGGGCTCTCGGGTGCCGCTGTCATTCATTATACACCCGATGCAGCACTGGTATTTCATAAATCGCGCCACTTTGCCGGGTCCATTCCCAAATACGATATTCTGTTTACCACAAAGCCTTTTGAGGTCGATCTGTATCGGGGCATGGGAGCAAGAAGAATTCATTTGACGCACCAGGCGTATGAGAAAACGCGTTTTTATCCGCGCAAGCCAGCGCAAGGCCTTTCTTCCGATGTCGCCTTTGTCGGGCATTATGAACGTCATTATGCAGGCAGGATAAGAGCACTCTCCGCGCTCAAAAAGACCAGTATAAAAGTGTGGGGCCCCGGCTGGGTGCGGCATTCGCGCATTTCCCGGTGGTGCTCGCAGCGCGTACAGGGTGACGGCATTTGGGGAGAAGAATATCCCAGGGCCATCTCCTCGGCAAAAATTTGCCTGGGACTTCTTTCAAAGCTTGTCCCTGACACTAGTACGACACGCACTTTTGAAATACCAGCCTGCGGCGGATTTATGCTTGCCGAGCGTACGGAAGAGCATCAAAGCCTTTTTGAGGAGGGTAGGGAGGCGGAATTTTTTTCTTCCGATGAGGAATTGCTGGACAAGGTCCGTTATTATCTCGCACATCCCGGGCAGAGGGATAAGATAGCGGCCTGCGGGCGGAAGAGATGCGTAAAAAGCGGTTACAATAATCATGACCGGATCAAGGATATGTTAAAGAAGGCCGCAAATTTATAACAAAAAGAATTCCCGAAAGGGTAAAAAAACCAAAAAAGCCAGAAACCTGCTTATTTTCAGGACGGGCCAGCTTGGTGATACGCTCGTTTCGATGCCCGCCATCCTGGAGGTAAAAAAGAGGTTTCAATGCCACCGGTTTGTGCTTCTGACCAACCGGCAGACAGACGATGGCAAAAATCGTGTCTCGTCATGGGATGTCCTGGGGCCAATCGGATGGTTTGATGAAGTGATAGTTTATGCGCCAGGCGGGACGGTCCGGGAAATGGCAAAAAACGGGTTGTCACTTGCGCGTACGATCAGAAAGCTTTCGCCGGAGCATATATTCAACCTGTCGCCCAAGAGAAGCCGGTGGCAGGCCTTCCGCGATTTTTTTTACTTCAGACACCTTGCCAGCCACAAGGCTAGTTACTATGGCCCGCCGTGGAGGAGCTTCTTATTCAGCGCTCCCCATCCGGAAGGAGAACCTTGCAGGACGGACCGATGTGAGCCTGAGTGGAAAACCCTCCTCAGGATTGCGGGCGGCCGGGAACCCGACTCCGGTTTCAGGCTTGCTGTCCCTGAATGCAAAAGGGAAGGATTTCAAAGGCTTGCCGCGGTTAAGGGCATTTTGGCCCGCCGCGGGGAGAAGGAGAAAAGACTCCTGGCTATTGGGCCCGGGTCCAGGATGCCGGCAAAGAAGTGGCCAGTCAAGAACTTTTGCGAGCTTGGCAAACTTCTGCTTAGAAAATTCCCGCAGCTTCATCTGCTTGTGCTTGGGGCCAGTGAGGACGAGGAAACAGGCCGCGAATTATGCCAGGCCTGGGGAGAAAGGGCCTGTAATTTGGCCGGCAAGCTCTCGATTTACGGCTCGGCGGCCGCTTTGGAAAGATGCGCCGGGTTTATTGGAAACGATTCGGGTACGATGCATTTGGCAGCCATGGTCGGCACGCCTTGCGTGGCGCTGTTTAGCGCAAGAGACCGGCCTGGCAAATGGGCTCCCTATGGAGACAATCACATAATATTGCGTCATGCCACCCAGTGCGCCGGCTGCATGCTTGAAGAATGCGTAACTCATCGCGGCCTTTGTCTAAGTATGATCACTGTCGCCCAGGTCCTTGAAGCTGCGCAAAAAATATTGACTGGCACAAACCCCGAAAAAACAGGACCGTACTTAATTAATGCCACCCACTAAAAAAAAGGCTTTCTTTGCGGTCGTTGCCGCCTTTGCTTTAATATCAGCCATCTTGGTTGTTGAAGGAAGGCTTTTTTTTGCGGTGTCCTCAGCCATGCTGCCATCTCTTATGGTTGCAGTGCTATCGAGGCCCGTGCACCTCCGGGCGGCAGGCGGGGACAGAGCGCAAGGTGAGCTGGCTGGCACAACTGAAAACAAAAGCCCATATCTTCTTTTGCTTGGCCTTCCAATGCTTATAACAGCCTTGAACATGTTTGCGCCTGCCGGCCCTACGATTGCCGAGCGGGTCATTGCCTCCTTCATCATAGTGGCCGGTTGCCTGCCCACTTTTCTATATATCAGAAACTCTGAGCAGGGGATACCATTTCTTCCCCTGTTCGGCATCATCTACAGTATCTATTACGCTCTGCCGCTTTTTTTATTAAGTGGATATTCCGTAAAGGACGGATACTTACCCGTATCGAAGGAAGCAATGGACAAATCCCTGATGCTGTCCGCCTCCGGCCTGGTCATGCTCCTTCTTTCGTTTTACATGTTCCCGGGGCGGGCCATTGGCAGGCATCTGCCCAAGATTGGCATTTCCTGGGCCCCCCACAAGGCAAAGGCCTGGGCGGTCATTTTTTTTCTGGCCGGGGCCGCGGTGAATTTCATATCGAACGGACTTATCCCAGTGCGGTACGCCTCCACGGTAAATTTCATGTCCCAGATGTCCATGCTCGGGATAGGGATATTGTATATACTTCAGTTGCGGGGCAATCTGGGAGTCAGAGGAAGGCTTGTCCTTTGGGGCCTTTTTCTGCCGCTCATCTTCCTCATCAGGCTGTCAACCGGCTCGCTGGCCCAAATCCTCCTTATATTTGTCTTTTTGATACTTGCTTCCTGGCATTTTAAAAGAAGGATACCGTGGAAGCAAATGACTGCGGGCCTGGTGCTGTTCCTATTTTTTTTTAACGCCAGGAACGAGTACCGGTATCTGACGTGGGGAGGGCAATATGAGCATAAAAATCCGGTAGAGAAGAGTCTTATTTTTATGAAACTGGCATTTGCAGGAGTGGAACCATATGGCAAGGAGTATGCAGCCATTTCCGCGCGCACGTCCCTTGTGGTGCCCTTTGCCTATGTTGTGGAAATGACGCCGGAGAGGATACCCTACTGGATGGGCAGGACTTACCTCTCCCTGCTCTGGATGCCTCTGCCAAGGATACTCTTCCCCTGGAAGCCGGAAAAGACACTGGGCCAGCAGTTCGGCCACCGTTACGGCCTGCTGGCCCCCGCGGACACCACCACTTCCTTCAATTTCCCGCAACTTATAGAGATGTATGCCAACTTTGGCTCCTTTGGGGTTGCTGCCGGGATGTTCATCATGGGCATGATCTACAGGTCTATATACGAAATGCTTTGCCACCCTGAAGGCGGAGAGGGTGGGTTTTTGGTAGGGCTGCTCATATTCACAGGACTGGCTAACATAGAGTCAGACTTTTCCCTGGTGTTCGGGAATATCATTTACGACATAATCCTTTTCGCAGTATTGATCAGCCTTCTTAAAAGCAGGCACATGGCGCGGTGAGCCACTGTTTAAATAGAACCAATCTCAAAATTGCATTTACTGTAACGTCCGCCATAACGGCGAAAGCCGCTTCTGCGCCAGTGACTTTAAAAAAATTAAATAAGGTCGCTGGATTCCGGGTTAAGCCCGGAATGACGAATTAGAGTCTTTCTTAATATTTCTTGGGAAAATGGTTTTAAGATCGTTTTACCCGAAAAAATAAAAACCCTCTGAGCTCCCAGCACCTGTCATGGGCACAATGAAGATCATATTCACCGTAGCCTCTTTAACGCCTGAAAGCGGTGGGCCTGCAAGGACGGTTTCAGCACTTAGCTCCTCGCTGGCGGACCTCGGAATGGGCGACAAAATGGAAATAGTCACCCTGGATGCAGGACCGGCTTTTGGCCGTCCGCTGATGCCTGCAAACAGGCAGGTTAAGACCGTTTTCATTTCTCGCAGTCATCCGTGGCTGCAGACACGCGCCTTCGGACGCATACTTGAAAGAAACTGCATGCATGAAGGACCCTGCCTGATCCATGACAATGGCGTTTGGCTGGCCACAAACCATGCCGCCGCAAGGACCACAAGAAGACAGAAAAAAACACTGGTTTTGAGTCCCCGGGGGATGCTAACAAAATGGTCGCTCGGCTACAGGAGCTGGAAAAAGAAGCTGGCCATGCGAGCTTACCAGCGGCGTGATCTTGAGGCCGTAAGCTGTTTCCACGCTTCATCGGCGCAGGAGGCCGAGGACCTGCGGACAATCGGACTGACCCAACCCATCGCCATCATTCCAAATGGAGTGAGCTTTCCTCTTGCGGCGCATTCAGCGCCCCGGAGGAAAGAAGGAGCAAGGACGGTGCTGTTCCTGTCCCGGATCAATCCCAAAAAAGGGCTGCTGGACCTTGTAAAGGCTTGGTCATTTCTTCGTCCCCAGGGCTGGCGTGTCATAATAGCCGGCCCTGACGAGCAAAACCATAAGAATGCCGTGCTGCGTACCATCAGAGCCGAAGGCCTGGAGGGACATTTCACTTTCACCGGCATGGTGCCTGAAGAGGACAAGTGGCGTATTTACAGCAACGCCGATATTTTCGTCCTGCCCTCCTATTCCGAGAATTTCGGAGTTTCCGTGGCTGAGGCCCTGGCATGCGGCGTCCCGGTAATTACCACAAAGGGGACCCCATGGGAAACCATAGCCCAAAAACGCTGCGGCTGGTGGATAGACAGCGGAGCAGTGCCGCTTGCCGCGGCACTGAGAGAGGCCATCGCCCTGTCCGATAGTCAGCGGAATGAAATGGGGCTTCGGGGTCGAAAACTGGCAGAAAATTTTTCATGGGATAAAATTGCCAGGCAAATGGCAGAGGTCTACAGGTGGCTGTGCGGAGAAGGAGAGAGGCCGGACTTCGTTTTTTTTCATGGGAAGCACAAAGCTGGACATTGAGGCCAATAGGAGGTCCGTAAAGTATTCAAGGCACGAGCTGTTCAAGCGGGTGCTGTGGGGAGTTTTGGCCTTGCCCCTCTTCAGGTTCAGCCCACGGGTCTTTTTTGGCTGGCGCCGGGCCCTGCTTCGTGCATTCGGGGCCAGGATCGGGCGGGAGGTGCATATATATAATACGGCACATATATACATGCCATGGAACATCGAGGTAGGCGACTGGTCTTCCATCGGCGAACATGCCTTTATATATAACCTGGGCAAAGTGACGATCGGCACCAGGGCTACGATCTCATATCGAGCCCACCTCTGCTCAGGCACACATGATTATGGCAGCCCCAGTCTGCCGCTGCTTAAGCCTCGCATCATCATCGGTGACCAGGCCTGGATCTGTACGGATGCGTTCATCGGACCAGGGGTGCGAATCGGCAATGGGGCGATAGTGGGCGCGAGGTCAGTTGTGATAAAGGACGTTAGCCCTATGGCCGTAGTTGCCGGCAATCCCGCAAAGTTCATTAAAGCTCGCAGCCTGAAAAAAGAAAAAGACTTTTGAAAAAAGGCAATCAATCGCGGATTGGGCGCTGAGCGGACCATGCTGTTATTCCAAAAGGCATGCCAGAAGATGGAAAAAAACTCCCAGTCAAAAAATGGAGACATTGCCGGCCGGACGGTGCTCCTCCTCACAGCCTCCGTCAACCCAAATAATATGCCCGGGGCCGTTTCATCGCCTTCAGGGAGACTTTCAGACTACGTTAAAGCCTTCTCGTTCTATGTAAGGAATTTTCCGCGGATAGGCAAGATCGTTTTTGCGGACAATTCAGGGTGGCCGCTTGACGCGGTCAGGGAGGCCGGGCTTGACAATCCTCACCGGAAAAAACTTGAATTCCTTTCCATGGACGAAAACAGCTACCCGCGGGAATTCGGGAAGGGGTTCGGTGAGCACAAGCTTATTTCCGCCGCGCTTGAGCATTCAAGCCTCATAAGAGGGTCCGGTTACGTCGCCAAGATGACGGGCAGGATATTTCTTATCAACATGGACAAGCTGCTGGACCGGATCGCCCCTTCAGTGGATATTTCATGTGATCTCAGGGACCATGCATTTTATGAGCTGCTTGGATTGCCGTTTTGCGGGCGTTATTGCGACACCAGGTTTATCGTGTTCCGTCCGGATTTTTTCATGGAGCATCTGAGGGGACTCGCATCAGATCACAGGCACGGGAATTTCGGGCTTGAGGTCAATTATTACAAGGTAATTAAACCGCTTGAGGTAAGCGATAAAGTCAGCTGCAGGTTTCAGATAGAGCCCCGGTTCCGGGGGCTTGCCGGTCATGGAAATAAAAACTATTCCGGCGCAAAAGAGATTGCCAAACAGACCGCAAGGGGGATCACCCGCCGCTTCTTTCCGGGCCTGAGAATATAGAAAAGTGAGCATATCAGTCTTGATACCGACACTGAACGAGGAGAGGAACCTGCCCTTTGCCCTTGAAAGCTGCCGGTTCGCAGATGAGGTCTTCGTACTTGATTCAGGCTCCAGAGACGGCACAAGAAAAATTGCAGCGGATTTTGGCGCACGTTTTTTTTACCACGCATGGGAGGGATACGCCAGCCAGAAAAACTGGGGGCTCGCAAACCTGCCAATAGGGACGGACTGGGTCTTTATCCTGGATGCGGACGAGCAGATCACGGAAGAGCTCGGCGCCGAACTTATTTCTATATCGAGGGGCAAAGCCCGCACGAGGAATGCCGGGTTTTATGTAAACAGATTTTTTGTCTGGAAAGGGGAAAAGATCCGCCACTGTGGATATTATCCCTCGTGGAACCTCCGCTTCTTCCAGCGTGGCAAGGCCCGGTACGAGGAGCGCTCGGTGCATGAGCACATGCTCCTTGAAGGCCAGGCAGGGTACCTTAAAGGAGAGATGCGCCACGAGGACAGGCGCGGCAGAAGGCAACTTTGGAGAAAACACCTGCGTTATGCCGAGCTTGAAGCAGCGGAAATGCTTAACGCCATATGGAGCGGGGCGGACAAAGAAGCTGAAAAGGGGAAAAAAGGATTCAGGCCGGCATTTTTTGGCAATCCGCTTGAGAGGCGCAGGGCCGTTAAAGAACACATCTGGCCCTATCTTCCTTCGAGGTGGCTTTTGAGGCTCATCTATATGTCTATCCTTAAAAGGGGGTTCCTGGACGGGCGGGCAGGTCTCGATCTGTGCCTTTTCATGAGCCGGTACGAAAGGGAAATATCAAAGTCTTTCAGACGTCAAAAAAAACAAAAAAAATCTTTTTTAGAATTTGACAGGCATTTGCCTTCCCATCATAGCGTTTTTTTGAAACCGTTTGGGAAATGAATATGAAGATATCCCTGATCACGGTGTCCCTCAATGCGGCAAACACGATAAAAGACTGTCTGGACAGCGTTAAGGCCCAGGGGGCCGGCGTCGAACACATCGTTGTTGACGGAGGATCCACGGATGGCACCATTGATATCGTCCTCTCGCGTCTCTCCCAGATAGCCCGGTTCGTATCCGAGCCCGATGGCGGGATATATGATGCCATGAACAAGGGAATCGGGATGGCAACCGGGGATATCATTGGCATTCTTAACGCGGATGATGTATTTGCAGCCCCTGATGTGGTGAAGCGGGTAAGGGAGGCATTTGTGGACCCATCTTACGATGCGTGTTATGGAGACCTCCTCTATGTCCATCAAACCGACTTGAACAAAGTGTTCCGTTATTGGAAATCCTGCCAGTACAGCGCAAACAGCTTTTATCTTGGCTGGATGCCTCCGCATCCATCATTTTTTGTGCGAAGCCGGGTATACAGCAAATACGGCATCTTCAATCCCGGCATCGGGACCGCGGCTGACTACGAGCTGATGCTCAGGCTGCTGCTTAAACACAAAGTGCCTGCCATCTATATACCCCACGTGCTCGTGAGGATGCGGACCGGCGGAAAAAGCAACGCCTCGATTTTAAACCGGCTGCGTGCCAACAGGATGGACAGAAAAGCCTGGAAGGTCAATGGACTGAAGCCATATCCGTTCACCCTGGCGGCAAAGCCGCTTAGGAAGATAGGGCAATTCCTAACCAAAGGACCGCACCTCCCCCCGATGGAGGCCCTGTAAGCCGCCGCTCAGGCGGGAAAAGTCAGGTAAAAAATGCCAGGCAGATTGACCGTCTATTTGCCATATTTGTTTGTATCATTCACCGTTTCAGCCCTGACGGTGCCTGTCGTCCGCAGACTTTCCCTGGCAGCAGGGGGGGGCGGACAGGGAGCCCGCAATCAAAGAGGCTTGGCATCAGACCGGCACCCTGAGGCAGGCAGGATAGTCCCCAGGCTTGGCGGCGCCGGGATTTTCTGCTCCTTTCTTCTGCCTGCGATTTTTTGGCTGGCAATTACTGGATATCAAGGAGAGCTTCCGTATATTCTCATTGCCTCCGCAGCCGTTTTTGCTGTCGGTCTTTACGACGATACAAAAGGGTCGAGCATCGCGGCAAGGCTGCTTGTGGAGAGCATGGCCGCGCTGCTCGTATATTTCGCGGGTCTAAGGGTCGCCATACCGTGGAGCTGTCATGGGGTTTTTTACTTTTTCCGATGGTTAAGCCTGCCTGTGACCATTTTTTGGATACTGGTAGTGACAAACTCCATGAACCTTATTGACGGTCTTGATGGTCTGTCGGCCGGGACTGGAATTCTTGCATCTGCAGCCTTTTTTGCCTTCGGCGGACTGACAGCATATGGAGACTTTGCCTGCATGACCCTTGCAGGCGCCCTTGCCGGTTTTTTGATCTACAATTTCCCTCAGGCATCGGTGTTCATGGGTGATTCAGGCAGTCTTTTTACCGGGTTTGTTCTTGCATGCCTGTCCGTTTCCCGCTTTTCCAGGGCCGCCACGCTGGCATCGGGCATGGTATCCATAGCGGTACTCAGCGTGCCCGTACTGGATATGCTTTATGCCGTCCTCAGGAGGTATTACAGGGGGCTTCCCCTGGGCATGGCGGACAGAGAGCATATCCACCACAAACTTCTGGAAAAGGGGCTTTCCGGGAAAAAAGCTCTTTTTGTGCTTTATTCACTGAACGTGGCGATAATATCGTTATGCCTGCTGATGTCAAAAACGGAAGGCCCGGTGGGTATTCTGGCCGTGCTGCTTGCCTCAGCAATCCTTGGGCTGCGCGGCTTCGGCTATATAAAATTTCGACCCTTCGCGAAAGAGATGGCCAAAAACATGGGGCACGGCAGAAAAAGACGTTATTGTGATTTTGCCGTACGGAGGTTCAGAAGAAATGCATCCAGGGCAAGTTCCCTCGAGCCGTTCTGGTCCGAGATAGGAAAGCTTGCTGTCTCGGTCCATTTGAGCGAACTGAAAATAGTCCTGCATGCGCTTGCCGGCAAGATACCTTTCTTCCTTTATTCGGGAGGGCAAACCTCTGGAAGTTCATTCACGGTCTCCCTTCCTATTGCCTGCCAGGAAAACAGCCCGTTTTGTCCAGGGCAGATATCCATATCAGTCTGTGCCAGGGATGATCTTATCCCCCATGCCGCAGGCCTCGTTCATGCCATTTCGGAAGAAACCGCACAGTTCCTGGCCAGGACATCTTTTTACCCCTCCGGCTGTGCCGTTGCGGGGGGTTCCGGGAGATTTAAACGGAAAAAAGCCAATAAAGACGCCAGACCAGGGGGATGGTCCTATGGTGGCTCCTTTGATTTTTTCCATATCGGAGAGTAGCTTGTATTTTAAAACGCGTAAAAGACGAAAGACAAAAAGGTGGCACATGAAAAAAAATTATGAAGTCCTCGATGCGGCCGTTGTTTTTTTAACGCTGTTTTTCTTTCTCGCTGTCCAGACTGTCTATTCCGCACAGTCGCCGCTTGACATGGTAGGGCAGGTACGGGGGATCGGGACCTCCCGTATGAAGACCTTCTCTGGCAAGTGGATCGCAGTTTCGGACAAAACCTACCCACTGGCAAGCGGTTCCGTCCTCCGTACGGTCAGGGGCAAAATGACCATCACTACCAGAAACGGCACCCGGATAGAAGTCGGGGAGCACTCCGAAGTCTCCATCGGGTCGGCCGCTGGCGGATATTCGATTATGTTACAGCAGGGTTCCATAGCTTACGACGTTCCCCAGTCCGCTCAGCTACAGGTAAACACGGCAAATTCAAAAATGACAGCAGACCCGCTTTCAAAAGGTTTTGTGGGCCAGGGGAAAAAGACGTACATAAGATCGGCAGCGGGCAGTCTTGCCGTATATGCCCCGGACGGCCATAACCTGATCTTCATGAGGACCGGGCAGACCATTGTCGTAAGTCATGAGGACGGCAGGTATTTTGCAACTCCCTCTGCTTTCGACGAGGCTGAAATTGAGGCGGCAGTCTCAAAAAACCCGGCACCGGCACCGGGCGTCTCCGGAGGTGGTTCCACTATCCTGCTTGTTGCCGGCGGTGTGGCTGCTGCTGCCGGAATAGGCCTGGCGCTTGGTTCTGCGGGCGGAGGAGGGGGAGGAGGAGGAAGCTTGGACCAGCAGCAATCTGTTAGCCCTTCCCAACCATGAACATGATGGCTGCCATGCCATCCAGTCTTTTTTTCATTTTTCTCTCATTCTTGTTTCTTTTTAATTAGGAATCCATCGCAAAAGTTGCATGAAGCTAAAAACTCCTTTCATTATTTTTATCTTTGTCATTGCCTGCATGCTTCAGGCATGTTCCGGAAGCGGAGATGTCAGGCGTGATCAACTGGCCCTGCGGTCGAAGAATGAAGCAGGCGCCCGTCAGGCCCGTCTGCAGGAGGCCCTGTCCATGCTTGCCATTCAAAACACCCCGGGCCGTGAAGCGGATTACGTTATCGGCCCTGGCGACGTTCTGGATATCCGGGTCTATCATTCGCCAGACATCGGCGGGGCGGTGAGCGTAAGTTCTCAAGGCCTTATAGAACTCCCGCTGGCGGGGAAGATATCAGCTGCAGGGATGACGCCTGTCCAGCTGGAAAAGGTGATAGCACAGAAACTGCTGGTTTATATAAAAAGACCTTTCGTCTCCGTGATGGTAAAGAACTACAGGTCCCAAAGAGTAAGCGTACTGGGAGCAGTCAGATTTCCAAGAGTCTATGTAATAAGAGGACAAAAAAATCTGGTCGACATGCTTGCGGCGGCCGGTGGGCTCACCGGGCAGGCCGGACAGACCTGCACTATCATGAGGACAGCTGGAGGGGGAAGGAACAAAAAAACAAAAACTATGATCGTAGACCTCGATGAACTCCTTGACAAGGGGGACCTGGCGCTGGATGTCCCCGTGCGGAGCGGAGACATCATAAACGTGCAAAGGGCAGGAACGGTATACATTGACGGCAGCGTACGGAAACCGGGCGCTTACCAGCTCCGGCAAGACACGACTCTCGTAAAGGCCATTGCAATGGCTGAAGGACTAAGTAAGGACGCCTACAGGTCCCGGATAAAGATTTACAGGGAGGTCCGTGGCGGGTCCAACGTGGACAATGGCAGTGGGCCGGCTAAACGGGAGGTTCTAACAGTTGACTATAACGCCATAATAAAAGGCAAGCAGAAAGACGTGAAGCTCTGCGGCAACGACATAATCCTCGTTCCGACAAGCGGCGCCAAAGCGGTCTTTTACGGCATCTTAAATACCCTGCACGGATACATAAACTTTGGACCGGAGGGGGTGGGCCTGCCTTGAGCGCCGGGAACGGACACGCTGCAGATAAAGATTCCGGGATTCATAAAAGCCTTGCCACCGCGCTCATCCCGGATGTGCAGGCACAGGACAAAGAGCACCTGAGGGATTACCTCTACGTCCTCCACAGGAGAAAATGGATAGTCCTGACCTTTTTTACCCTTGTGGTGGTGACCGTCCTGATGGCGGTCCTGTTCGCAAAACCTGTATATCGCGCCAAGACCACTATCAGGATAGAACGGGAGACCCCCTCTGTGCTGGCCTTCAAGGACATTTACGAAGAGCGGAAGGACGATCTTGAATATTTCGAAACGCAGTATCAGATACTTAAAAGCAGAAAGATATCTGAACGCGTGGTTCGTGCCATGCGGCTGGACCGGCTACCGGAGTTTGCCGGAGCCGCCGGGGGGCCCATCCGCAGCTCCATGGTAGAGCTTTCCGGAAAACCCGGATACATATCCCCTGACCTTATTGACAAGGTCCGCTCCAGGATAACCATACGGCCGGTCAGGAACTCCAGCATAATCTCGGTCAGCTTCGATGATCCGGACCCTGTACTGGCAGCCCGCGCCGCAAACGAGATAGCCCGGCAGTACATAAGATACAGTACCGAAAGCAAACTCGCCGTTTCCCGCCTTGCCCGCGATTGGCTCGAAGGCCAGCTCGATGACATAAAAGGCAGGCTGGAAAAAAGCGAGGAGGCCCTGAACACTTATGCCGCCCGAAACGGCATTATCCTGACCGGCCCGGGAAAGGACGGAGCAAAAGGGCAAGTCTCGGACATAATAACCAACAGGCTGGAACAGATCTCGGCGCTGCTCATCCAGGCGACCTCAGAAAGGATATGCAAGGGAGCGCTTTATTACCAGATGCAAAAAGGCGGGGCCTGGTCCACTCCCGAAGTGATGAACAACCCTCTCATCCAGTCGCTCATGCGCAACTACACGGGGCTGGAGGCCCAGTACGCCAGGCTCTCGATTGACTATACCCCGGACTACCCGCGAATGATACAGATAAAGAGACAGATGGACCAGTTTAAAAAAAGGATAAACGATGAGGTCAAAAAAGCCGGCGACTCGATACATATGAACTACGAGGCGGCCCTTGAAAAGGAGAAAGTCCTCTCAGCCACATATGAGCAGGCAAAAAAAGAGGCTCTGGACCTGAAAGACAGGATGGTGCAGTACAACATATTGAAGAGGGAGGCAGAGACGAACCAGGAGCTTTATAACGGTCTTCTGCAAAGGATGAAGGAAATAGGAGTGACCGCAACCCTTACAGCCAGCAACATACAGGTGCTGGATGCCGCAAAGCCGCCCGAAATGCCTTACGAACCAAAGAAGACCAGGGACCTGCTCGCCGCGGTCCTCGTGGGGGCGCTTGGAGGTATCGGACTTGCCTTTTTCGTGGATTACATCGACAACACAGTGAAAAATGCCGAAGATGTGGAAAGGTCCGTGGCCCTCCCATGCTTGGGCCTTGTCCCGGAATTCGATGTCGCAGCTGGCACTGAAACGCCCGCCGTCGACAAACGGCTGCCGGAACCGGGCGAGGGACAGATAGCCCTGGTGGAAGCCTATAACTCGATAAATACGTATATCCAGTTCTCATCCGGGGGGAGGTTCCCCAAGCTCATGCTGGTCACTTCCCCTCAGAAGGGAGAAGGCAAGACAACAACGAGCGCAAACCTGGCGGTCACGATGGCGCGCACCTATAAGGGCAGAGGCATAATAATCGACTCCGACATGAGAAATCCACAGCTCCACAAGATTTTTGATGTCGAGAACTCAAAGGGCCTTTCGGGCTACCTGACAGGGCAGGCGCTGATCGAGGAAGGATTTATCCAAAAGACGGCAACGGAGAACCTGGACATAATAACGGCAGGGCTGAGGACGCCCAATGCCTCGGACCTTCTGAATTCGCCAAGACTGGGCGAGTTGCTGCAAAAGATCGAGCCCGAATACTCCTTTATAATCTTCGATTCCCCGCCGGTCATCGGTTTTTCCGACAGCCTGATACTGAGCGCCTCAGTGGACGGAGTGATAATGGTTGCCCGGACAGGGCGGACCACCAGGGAGGCGCTCCACCAGACAAGAAAATCCCTCGCAAGCATCAATTCCAGGATATTCGGGGTTGTGCTGAACGCCATGAAGCAAACGGACTTGAAATATGCCTCGTATTATTACAGCGATTATTACAACGGCGAAGAAAATGGTGCCAGCCGGAAAACAAGAAAAAAGAAAAAGACCGGCCTTGAGGCTTGATCTCCCCAGGGTGCTTTTGGCCCTCGTTCCGGTCATGGCCTTTGCCGCGTTCGCAAGACCCGCGGTCTCGGAGTTCTATGCGTCAAGATTTCTGAAGGACAATGGCAGCCGGGATATCTTTACGGCCATGGCCATTACCCGCGAGGATGCGAGGTATTCCAGAGCGCTTGGCTGTTTGTACCAGAACGCTTCAGGGACTGTGGGCCTGCAGAAAGCCGCGGCCTTATACAGGCAATCCCTGTCTAAAAACCCTCTGGACGCGCAAACATGGCTCTCTCTTGCCAGGGTTTATGACGAGGCGGGAGATAAGCTACGGATGGATTTTGCGCTCGAAAAGGCCCTGCACAGGAGCTCCGGCGACCCAAGAGCCGTCTGGGACTCCGGGGTGCTGCTCTTCCAGACGGGCGACACATCCAGGGCTGTGGCCCAGATGAAAAGATATATACGCATCAGGCCGGATGAGCAGCGGAAGGTATATACGTTATGCGTTACACTTGGGCTGGCCCCCAGGTACCTGCAGGAAAACCTTGTCCCGGAGGAAAAACCCTTCCTGCGCCGATGGCTGAGCTTTCTCATGGATTCCGGCCTTACGGAGGCCACAGGGCCGGCATGGTCTGAACTGAGGCGGGCAGGACCTGATCGAGGCGATTACCTGGGATATTGCGGTTTCCTTATAGACAAGGGACACTTCATGCGCGCCCTGGCCGTCTGGAACGAATTTTTGTCGTTCGGATCACTGAAATTTCTGCATAAGTCAGGCCAGATATGGAATGGAGGGTTCGATCTGCCGCCGCTTGAGAGAGGATTCGACTGGAAGATCGGCAAGGCAAAAGGGGTCAGCATATTCCTGGATGGGAATGTCAGGAGGTCTGGACGGTATTCTCTGGGCGCGTCATTCGATGGCACTTCCAACCCGGACATATGCCTGGCGCGGCAGATAGTCCCGGTTGAAGCGAAACATGCTTATGCTGTTTCCGGATACCTGAAGACATCGGGGATAACCTCAGACAGCGGCATTTTTTTTGAAATCAAGGGGTACAAGTGCCGTGGACTCGACAAAAGCTCCGAGCCCGTTACGGGCACGAACCCCTGGGAGGAAAAATCGGTTGAATTCCGGGTGCCCCCGGCGTGCAGAGCCGTTACCGTCGGGATCAGGAGGTCCTCCTCCACCAGTCTTGACAACAGGATCAGGGGAGAGATATGGGCAGATTCCATTCATATGATTGGTATAAAGTGAAAAAGGAGGCGGGGGTTGCAGCAGGCCCGGCCGTCACCGGGCTGGTAATTGTAGCGGCATTTTCCGCGCTGCTTTTCGGTTCGGTAGAATACTGGGCCATGGCCCTGGTGGCCGCTTTGACTGCCGCCTTTTTTGCGGCCAACGTTTTCAACGCGGGGCTGAACGCCGATGCGCCATGGGATGTCTTTTTTGCTGCCTCGGCTCTTTTGGCCTATCCCCTGTTCCAGATGGTGCCTCTGCCTGCCTTCATCCTTGGGCTTTTGCAGCCGCGCACGGTCAGTCTGACTTCGCTTGCACCCGCAGCGGCCTCTTTTCACAGCATTTCATTATACGTTTTCCCCACGGAGATGGCCTTGGCCAGGCTGATCGTTTATCTTACTGTTTTTTTTATGGCCACCCTGTTGCCGGGACAGGGAAGGGCGGTGCCCGGCGTTTTAAAGGCACTTTCGTGCTTTGGCTTCATGCTTGCCCTGTTTGGCATGGTCCAGAACGTTGCGGGCAATGGAAAACTGTACTGGTTAAGAGCTCTCAGCCATGGAGGCTCCCCTTTTGGACCTTTCGTGGACAGGGACCATTTTGCCGGTTATATCAATATGATCGTCCCCCTTTCGCTGGCGGTCTCTCTGGCTTCAAGAAGGCCTTGGAAAAAAACGCTCTTTGCCTTTTTCTCTGTCATAATGTCCTTTTCGGTTTTCCTTACTCTTTCAAGGGGCGGCGTCATATCATTCATTGCGGGGCTTGCGATGTTCTCAGCCATCCTGCTTTCGAAAAGAAAAACAAGACGTTCAAAGTGGCAATTTGTGTCATTGTCCGCTTTTGCCATAGCGCTTGTCTCATTTGTCCTTTATGCCGGGATCTCACCTCTCATGGAAAGATTTTCAGCGGGTGGCGTCTCGGATAGTCAGCGCGTCCTGGCATGGAAGGGGACGCTCGCGGCTTTCAGGGACTTCCCTGTTTTCGGGACGGGTCTTGGCACATTCCAATACGTATTTACGCTCTACCATCCGCCAGGCCTTCACCACTTTTGGGACCACGCCCATAACGATTACCTTGAGTTCCTGCTTGATGAAGGCATCGCAGGAACTCTGACCGGCATTTTTTTCATTTTTACCGTTCTGCGGGAGGCCTTCAGACGCCAGTGGGAAGGGAAACGTGCTTATCTGCAGGCGGGGTTTGCTTCTTCACTGGCCACCATCGGCGTGCACAGCCTGGTTGATTTCAACCTGCATATCCCCTCCAATGCCATTTTGTTTTTCATGGTCCTGGGATTGTCGCTGGCGGCAGGAAAACAACAGAGGCAAATACGGTAAATGATCGGCAGAAAGATGTATAATAGCAATGTGAACTTACTTCCTCTTAAAAGCATAGAGCTGTTTTCCCTGCTTTCTGATGCAGAGCTTGCCGAGATAAGCAGCAAGATCAGCGTCAAAAAATTCAAAAAAAACGAGGTCATCCTGCACGAGGAAGACACCAGCGAATACATGTACATAATCCTTTCGGGCAAGGTCAAGGTGCTCCAGGTGACCGAGGAGGGGCGGGAAACGATACTGGCGTTCCACGGCTCAGGCGACTTTTTCGGAGAGATGTCGCTCATTGACGGCAAGACGGTCCCGGCGTCTGTTGCGGCTATCGAGAACTCCGAAGTGGCAATAATCTCGAAAAATGATTTTTACGCGCTTCTTTTTGTCCAGAACAAGGTGCTTGTGCAGCTGCTCAGGATCTTTTGCGCGCGCATCAGGGGGGCATATGAGAGGATACAGATACTAAGCTTCAACAACGCCGCCCAAAGGGTAAAAACGCTTTTAATGATGCTTGCTGACATGAACGGTCAGGTCACTGAAAAGGGCACCATGCTGAACATAAAGCTCACCCATCAGAACATAGCAGATATGACCGGGATCACCAGAGAAACCGTTACGAGGATACTTAACAAGGCGCAGAAGGACGGCGACATTTTTTTTGAGGGCAAGACCATTTTCTTAAGCAAGGAGTATCTTCAGAAAGACTTTATCATAAAGAAGTAACATCCTGCCTGGCCGGACCAGTAAATCTTTGATTTTTTTATCTCTGCCTTTTCTCTTCATTCAGGGACTGGCTGCGTTCTTTTTTCCCGCGCGCTGTCCATTCCCTTTTCCCGCCTCCTTTATTGACAATCCCTGACTGTCCTTTTCCATTACCGGCAAAAGAAGGTACGTTTTGCTGGGCGCGTTATTTTCCATCAGGACGGGCCAGCCAGGATCTTTTCCGTTTTTTGCGTTCACGGCCCCTGTCAATTGATGTCTTTCTTTTCCCGCCTGAGACTCCATGTAACTTCCACCTGAAGGGGGATCTTTTTTAAGGCCGTCACGGGTATACCCTATTTGAAAGTAGATCGATGCCATGGCCCAGGCCATAACAATGACGCCCACAGCAAAAAAAATGGAAGACGGCCTGAAAATGGCTACAAACGCCTTTTTCCACGGTCTTGTCCTGATACTCCATTTTTTAGTTGTGTCGGCTTGGTATCTATGGGACATTTTTTCAGGAGAAAAGGGCGCCCTTGCCGGTTTAAGGGCCTTGATGTCCATCGCCTTTCTGTAGGCCTCATTTATTTTTTTTGCCGCCTCCTCGCCTTGAAGATCCCTTTCTTCGGGATGCCTGTCCGGATGATAGATGGCTATCAATCTCTTCCACCTGTGGTGTATGTCTTCAGTGGTCGCAAATGGAGACAGGCCCAGGGAGGCAAACGGGTTGCCTTTCCTTTCAAACAGAAGGGACTCCACTATTTTTTTGGCGGACGGCCTTATCTTTTCCGGCGGAAGCTTCCCTGAAGCGGATATCGAGCTTGCCATCTCGGAGCTCTCAAGCGCCCTGAGCACGATCTCATAACTGTGCAGGGCGGCCTCCCTCATTTTTTCGTTTATGAGGTCCCCTCTGATCACCTCGCGGAAAAGCCACACGGCGGAAAGATATCTTGCGCCCGAAGTTTCTGTTCTGCTGTTCATTGCCTTTCCAGGACGGAATGAATATTGTAAACTAAACTTCCGGCTGCGGCCCCGGATCATTCCCTGAAGTAGCTCGAATAATAGTTTGAATAATAGTTGTATTTCAGGTCACTTTCCTTTATCCCGTTCAGCACAACGCCAAGTATCTTGGCGTTTATGTTCCGGTATATCTTTTTCGTCTCGGAAAGGACTTGTTTGGTCGTCTCTCCCGCCTTTATGACAATGACCGACCCGTCCACTATCCGGCTCAGATATATGCTGTCTGACATCCCCATGAGCGGGGGCGAATCGATTATCACGAAATCATACATGGTGTAGAGCGCCTCCAGCAGGTCTTTCATGCGCCTTGAAACGATCAGTTCTGAGGGATTTGGGGCGATCGGCCCGGAGGTTATGATGTTCAGGCCGTTTATCTGTGTCTTCTGAATGAGCCCTTCCTCGAATTCCGCGTTCCCTGAAAGAAAAGTTGAGAGCCCTATGGCGTTTTCAGCCCCGAAAGAGTGGTGGAGCTTTGGCTTTCTCAGGTCCGCATCTATTATTATGCCGTTACCCGTGGACTCGGCAAGCGCCATGGCGGTATTTATGCAGATGGTCGTCTTTCCCTCCTTCTCCCCGGGACTTGTTATCAGGATGGTCTTCGGGGGTTTTGCTGAGGATGAAAGCATTATGAAAGTGCCTATGGAGCGGAACGCCTCGGCAACCGGGCTGCGGCTTTGTGAATAGGCGATCAGAGGCCTTTTAACCACAGCAGGGAACTTCTGCATGGGTATCATTCCAAGGGCCGGAAGACGCGTGGCCCTTTCTATCTCGTGCGTGTTTTTGAAGGTATTGTCAAAATACTCGATGAAGAAGGCCAGACCTATTCCCCCACCCAGGCCGAACACCAGGGAAAGAAAGATATTTAAAGGCTTGTTGGGCTTGAATGGCACCATTGGAAGCTCCGCCCTGTCAAGCACCTGTATATTAGTGCTGATGGGTGTTGCCGCCGCCGTCACCTGTTTCATCCTGTCAAGGAGGGTGTTGTAAAGCGCCCTGTTTGAGTCGACATCTCCTTTCAAAATCTGATACTGTGAGTTTGCTTTCTGATAGTTCAGGATCGCCGCCTCCTGCTTGGCGTACTCCTGAGAAAGATAATTCTCCGCCCTCCGGTCGGTCTGGTAATCCGAGGTCACGGAGCCTGCGAGTTTTCTTTTTTCGCTGGCTATGCTGCGTAATATGGCCCTCATCTGGCTCTTGAGCATCTGCATCTTGGGGTATTCCGGCTTGTATATGGTAAGCAGGTTGGAATATTGCGCCTGCAGAGACTCATATTGTTTTCTGAGGGACTGGATGAGCCTGTTGTCCACGAAAAGCGAACCCTCGGCCTGTGGCCTGTCCACTTGCGCACGGAGGGCCTCGGCCTGGAGGCGTTTTGTAGTGGCTGCATTCAAAGCCTGAGATATCTCCGCAAGCTTTTCGACCATGATGTTCTGCTTGTTATCCTTGTTTCCGACAATGAGCATCCCGTTTTTTGAGGCATAATCGTCCAGGGCCGCTTCGGAGGCAGCGACTTTGGCCTTGAACAGGTCTATCTGTTTTTGAAGAATGGCGCCTGTCTTTTTCGAGGCGTCAAGCCTGTTGTCTATATTGAAATCGATATAACCGTCAGCCAGGCCGTTTGCAGCATGCCTGGCAAGCCCGGGAAACGGCGATACGCAGGATACCCGGACCAGCTGCGTTTTCTTTTCCGGAGTCACCTGTATCATCGAGAGGAATTTGTTTATCAGGGCGCTGTATTCTTCCGCCGAAGGCTCTTTTGCATTCCCGGCGGGGTCATTGCTCCGGCCTTTGAAAGGGATAAGGTCTACGACCCACCCCTTGAGAGTCGCAAACAATGTTTTCCCGGGCCTTGGATTGAATTCCGGGTTAACATACAATTTCAATTTCTGAATGGTCTGTTTCGCCAGCGCACGGCTCCTGAGTATCTTGTACTGTGTTTCATAATAATTATTGTCATCATCGGGAGGCGCAGCCGGATCGCCCTTGAACGATATGGGCTCAGGGTTTCCGGCGTTTATCCTTATAACTGCGGTGGCCTTGTATAGGGGCCGCATCATGAAGGTAGATATAGTCACAGATATGATCACAAAGAGGGCAAACGAGATTACCACCCATTTCCTGCGCAGGATAACTCCCAGGTAATCTCGCAGGTGAGTTTCTTCCTGCGGCTCGAAATCCTCGAACCTGAGCTGCTCCGATGAAAGCTCCCTGGCCTCATACGGTTTTATCTCGTTTCCCGGGCCTTCGCCGTCTATGTTCATACCCCTGTCTCCTCTCCGGTTTTGTGATCAAAATCGCATGTTTCTAGCCCCAATAGCTACTAGTAAAAGGAGTATTTGCCGACATTGAAAGCGCCAAAGGTCAGGCTGGTCGATATGCCTTTCAGGATGGCCTTGAACCCGTTCCTTGGTACAACTATTATGTCCTTGTCCTGAAGGACTATGTCAGGGCGTTTGCCGTTTATTATCTGGCTATACTTCACGTGTATCACCTTCCTCTTGGTCTTGCCATCGTCCCTGTATATCTTTATGCTGTCTTTCATGGCCTCAAACTCAAGCCCTTTGGCCATGGTTATGGCCTGAGTAAGGGTGGTTGTCCCCTTTATTTGATAAGAGCCAGGAGCCTTGACACCGCCATCAATAAAGAATACCCCTCCTTCGGGGACATCCACTATGTCACCAGCCTCCAAAGGGATGTCCAGCCTTGCATCTCCCTTAGCCAGAAGATGGTCCAGATCTATCACCGTTTTATGCATACACTGGCCTTCCGGCGAGACCTGCTCCACTATACAGACATTTCCGGCTGTCGGCGTAAGCCCTCCGGCCATGGACAGCACGTCAAGCAGGTGAGTGGTACCCCTGGCATAATAGACCTTTGGCGTCTTGACCGCTCCAACAACCGAAATAGGCTGGCTGCGGTATTCCTTGATGAAAACGCTTACAGTCGGGTTCTGAAGGTAACGGCCGAGTTTCTTTGCGATGACGTCCTCCAGTCCGCTTACCGTATGTCCGCCAGCCTTGATCCTTCCAGCCAGTGGAAGCCCTATATAGCCGTTGCCGCTTACGCGCACCGTTGAAGTCATCTCCTTGACCTGGAATATAGATACCTCAAGCAGGTCCTCGGGGCCTATCTTGTAGTCCCTGGAACCGTATGTGGCGTCGCGGACCGCCCTGGCAGCGATTCCAAGGTTATAGCTGGTTACCTTCGGGTTGCCAGCCTTGCTGTTTTGAAGCATTACTTTATCCGGGCGCACCTCTCCGCTTGAACAGGAAAGGAGAAAAAAAACGGGCAGGGCAAATAGGACCGTCGCACAAATGAGCCGGGAAACGGTCTGCCCGAAATCCGCAATTTTAGATTTTTTTGCCTTTATTTTTGTTTTGCCTGTCAGTTTAAGCATTTTTATTTTTTTCATCCTTTCCGGGATCTTTCTTTTTTCTTTTTTGGGTTTTGGCCGTCCCGATATATATTCCACGCTATTTTTCTGCGGGATACCGTTGGCGGAATCTTTTTGAGGAATCACCCGGATAAAAGAATTCTTTTTTTATTTTTGCTTTAGAAAGTAAATATCTCCGGTTTAAAATAAGCAAAGCATATGCCATGAACGACCGCCGGCTCGCGAGGTGACCTCCCTGATACCCTGTAAATGCCTTTAGGCAGTAAGGAATCCTTTTTTTTACTTTTTTGGGATTTTTTTGTCTTGGGATTTCTGCCCCTTTTCTCATTGGCCATAGTTGAAGGTTTGTAACTTAAGGATACATTTTGACAGGCTGATCCAATGCGGGTGTTTCTATGTGATACAAAAAGAACCCTCCGGGTTTTTTTGGACCTGAGAGTTGGAAAAAGCGGGGAGAGCCCGGCTTTCATCTGCCGCAACGAATATGAGGAATATAATGTAAAATTGCTTTGGACCTCCTTTATCTGGATAATATTATTCTGGGATTCTAACGGAGGTTTTTGTCCATGGACTGGAAGAAGAACGAAAATAAAAATCATAAGTTTTACATACATACATTTGGCTGCCAGATGAACTTCCACGATTCCGAGAAGATATCGGGTTTGCTTTCGGAAAACGGGTTTTCCGAGGCGTCTGACGGGGAGGGGGCCGACCTTGTCATTTTCAATACGTGCAGCATAAGGGAAAAGGCGGAGCAGAAATTCCTGAGCGAGCTGGGCAGGATCAGGAAGCTGAAACAGCAAAAACCGGGTTTAAGGATAGCCGTGGCCGGGTGCGTGGCCCAGCAGATGGGCAAAGAGCTTTTAAAAAAAGCCCCTTATATTGATTACGTCATAGGGCCTCAGAACCTTCATGCGATCAAGGATATTGTTCCTGTTCAAGACAAAAAGAGCGTGGACATGCCCCTGTTATCCGTTGCCGAAAATCCGGAGCTGGCCTCCATGGAGCTGCCGGCTGAAAGGAAGAAGAGACCGGGGGCCTGGGTTTCCATAATGTACGGGTGTGATAATTTCTGCACCTATTGCATAGTGCCCCATACCAGGGGCAGGGAGGTCTGCCGCCCGTGGGAGAGCATACGGCGGGAAGTGGAGGCCCTGGCCTCGGATGGCTTTAAAGAGGTCACTTTCCTTGGACAGAACGTCAACTCCTACCTAAGCGGAGGCCTTGATTTCCCGGGCATGCTTGAGCTGGCGGACGCCATAGATGGCATCGAGCGGATACGGTTCGTGACATCCCATCCGCGGGACCTGTCAGACGGTCTTATCCAGGCGTTTGGCTCATTGAAAAAGCTCTGCGAGCACATCCATCTGCCACTTCAGTCCGGCTCGGACCCTATCCTTGCCCGCATGAACAGGCGGTACAGTCTCGCCGGTTACAGGGAAAAAATAGAAAAGCTTCGCCGCCAGGCGCCGGGCATCTCCATCACAACCGATATAATAGCTGGTTTCCCGGGGGAGACGGATGAGGACCACGAGGCCACAATGACCGCCCTGAGGGAAATTGAATATGACGGCATATTCGCGTTCAAATATTCGCCAAGACCCGGCACAGCCGCGTCCGTTTTTGAAAAACAGGTGCCCGATGCCGTACGGGCACGCCGCTTAAGTGACATCCTTGCCCTTCAGAATGAGATAACTGCCCGGAAAAACATGTATCTGGTAGGCACCGTCCAGGAGGTCCTGGTAGAAGGCACGAGTGAAAAAGACGAAAAAAAGCTGACCGGTAGGACAAGGTCCAACAAGATAGTTAATTTTGACCCGTCACCCGGCCTGGAAAAGGCAAAAAAAATAAAAATGGAAAACCTGCTGCCGGGGAGGACCGTCTGTCTGAGGATCATTCGAGCCGGCCTGCACAGCCTTGAAGGACAGCTTTTTACAGGAAATGTTGCAGGCCTACCCCCGGAAGACGGGATCAGCCTTTGAAAGTAACGCTCCTTACCCTTGGGTGCAAAGTGAATCAGTCCGAGACCGCCTCTATAGAGGCCGGACTTGTCCAGTCAGGCCACCGGATAGTGTCTCTGGACGAAAAACCTGATGTCTGCGTCATAAACACCTGCTCGGTCACCTCAAAAAGCGACTACCAGTCCAGACAGCTCATCAGAAGGGCGGTACAGACCGGAGCCAATCTTATAGTTACCGGATGCTATTCCGAGCTCAATGCCGCGGACCTGGCTGAGATGAAGGGCAATATCCGGATAGTCCCTAATGTCGATAAAACTAGCATAATCAAGATAATAACAGCCGAAGGTTCAAGCGAATTATCAACTTCAGAGGCGCTTAAGAAACCTGGCTCAGGCAGGAGCAGGCATTTCCTTAAAATACAGGATGGCTGCAGCTTCTCCTGCAGTTACTGTGTAATCCGGAAGGCAAGGGGGCCTGCAAGAAGCGTCGCTCCCGAGACGGTTATTGAGCGAGTCCGGCAGGCGGAAGAGTGCGGGTACAGGGAGGTCGTGCTTACCGGAATTCATCTGGGGCTCTTTTCTTACCGGAACAGCTACGGCACATCCGCAGGCTTATCCACACTTGTTGAAAAGATACTTGCAGAAACCGGGATTGGGCGCATCAGACTGAGCTCCCTCGAAGTAAACGAGATCGACGACAGGCTCATCGACCTGATGAGGACGGGCCGCCTTTGCAGACACATTCATATACCGCTTCAAAGCGGTGATGACAGAGTTCTTTCTTTAATGAAAAGGCGTTATAAATCGCAAGCTTTTGCAAATAAAGTTAATAAACTGGTTTCAGAAATACCATTTATTGCAATTGGAACTGACGTGATCATAGGTTTTCCTGGCGAGGGAGAACAGGAATTCGGAAACACAATGCGGCTGCTGGAGGAGCTTCCGCTGGCTTACATGCACGTCTTTCCGTATTCGGAGCGGCCGGGGACCGATGCCGCCTGTCTTCCTGGCAAGGTAGACGGCCTAGTCAAAAAAAAGAGGGCTTCGGTGATAAGGGAATTGGCGCAGCGCAAAAAGGAGATCTTCATGGATTCTCTTGCAAATGAGGAATTTAATGTAATAATTGAGGAAGGGCCTGAGTTGCCCGAGGCCGGCCAGGCAGGCTATACCGGTATTACGGACAATTATGTAAAGGTCCTCATTCCCATTGAAAACACAGGCCATCAAAGCGATTTGCCGGCCGGAAGCGGTATGGATATAAGCATTCTGGGCAGAAAGCACGACATAGCCATCGGAAAGCCTTTAATCAAGCCATAATCCCTTGATTCAAAAATAAAATCCCTTTGCTCAAAATCTGACCATCCCCGTACAAAAGCAAAGGCCACAATGCTGAAACATGCCTCCGGCACGGTTTTGTAACAGATTCTTAACATTTCTCGTTGATAAGGAATGTCCGATAAGATATATTATGTTAAATTATCATATCTGCCGGGATGCCAAGTCAAGTGGCGCATTTATATCTAACAGGCTGCTTAAAAATGATTTTATACCGTGCAAGATACGTTGAGACTATTCTCGCTGAGGCGGAAATCCTATTTTTCCAGTAACTAATGTTTAAAATGGATTCCCCTCTGCATCTATTTTTAATTGAATCATGGCCGTGCAGGAATTGCGAATCCCAGGCATTTTCTGCAGAAAGCCAATACGCTGATAAGTTTGTCTTGCCTGCCACCTCTCTCACTTACTTTTTTGTGTTTCCACTTACATTTAGTGGCGGGTTCCGGACAATAATAAATTTCAAGACATCAAAACGCCATCCAAAAACCCGGCTCAAGAGAATTACTTCTTTAAATATGCGTAATTCCGCCTATTATCTTAATATGTTTGTTTAAGAAGTCGGAATTTTCTATGGAGCGCTTTTATACTTTTACTTGAAGGATTTCACTTTGCATGGCACGTAAGGCACAATTGGTTTTTATCGTTCGGCATGACCAGCCTGGCCGGGGTGGTCTGATAAGGGTCGTGGCAGGTAATGCAGGTGATCTTCCCGTTTAAGAGCACTACCCTTGGGTCAGTTACCTGTTTATATCCGGCCTGCGTAGTGTAGTTTATATCTACCGGATGGTCCTCCTGCGAGGTCCGCAAAGCCTGGGGCTGACTGTTATGGCACTGAAGGCACTGGTCCGTGATACTAACGATGTCGCTTGCGTTTCCGATATGGGCTGAATTGATCAGGCACGCCATCCCCTGGGAGCAGTTGTTGTGACAGGCGCGGCACAATTGAGGCGCCGGTTCCCTCGGATAACATGTTATCCCGTTGCAGTCATGGCAGGTCTGACAGATCATCTGCCCACCAGGGCCTACAGGCCATGAGGGAGGCACCGATACGCCCGACTCAAGCGGGTGCGTTGGCAAGGCCAAGGGATGACAGCTCAGGCACTGGGCCACCGGGGTGTCAGCAGAATGGTTTTGCGCTCTTGCGCTGCCGCCCATTGAAAACATCATTATTATTGCCAGAAGGATGTACATGGTTTCTTTGGTGTTATTTCTCAGATTTGGCGTTGGTGGCCGTTCCTGATTAAAGATTTACCACCTGTGCTATATGCTGTCAAGGCGTTTCAGACAACTCTGGGTAGTGTTTTCTGGTGGATTCCTTGAATCTTGTACCGCAAAGGCTGATATGATATATTTAACGATGCCGCATTGAAGGGCTGCCCTGACGGACCTTTTTAGCTGGCCAGAAACCGGAGGAATAAAAACCATTTGTTTAAAGGAACAACTGTGATATGCGTGAGGCGCGGGTCCGAGGTCTGCATCGGCTGTGACGGGCAGGTAACACTCGGGGACACAGTGCTCAAGCATAATGCAAAAAAAATAAGAAAGCTTTACGACGGCAGGATACTGGCCGGTTTTGCTGGCGCCACCGCCGATGCGTTCACCCTCTTTGAAAAATTTGAGGAAAAAGTCGAGGCGCTAAGGGGAAATATCGTGAAGGCCGCCGTTGACCTAGCGAAGGATTGGCGTACCGACCGCGTACTGCGCAGACTTGAGGCCCTGCTCATAGTTGCGGACACCGAGCACACTTTCATCCTGTCGGGCAATGGAGACGTTATTGAGCCGGAACGCGGCCTGGCGGCCATCGGCTCGGGGGGAATGTATGCGAAATCGGCCGCAATCGCCCTTCTGGACAATACCGCCTTGAACGCAACAGAGATCGTTGACAAGGCCATGAAGATAGCCTCCTCAATCTGCATATATACAAACGACCAGATACTTTTAGAGAAACTATAATGGACAATCTTACCCCAAGGGCGATAGTAGAAGAGCTGGGCAAATATATTATCGGGCAGGAAAAGGCCAAGCGTGCCGTGGCCATAGCCCTCAGGAACAGGTGGCGCAGGCAGCACCTTTCCCCCGAGCTGAAGGACGAGGTCCTGCCAAAGAACATCATCATGATAGGCCCCACCGGGGTCGGCAAAACGGAGATAGCACGGCGCCTGGCCCGGCTTGTGAACGCACCGTTTATCAAGGTGGAGGCGTCAAAGTTCACCGAGGTGGGCTATGTCGGACGCGATGTGGAATCCATAATCAGGGACCTCACAGAGACTTCCCTGAACATGGTGCGCACGGAGCACCTGAATAAAGTGATGGAGCGCGCCCGCCAGCTCGCCGAAGACAGGCTGATAGATTTGCTTCTCCCCCCGGCAAGAGGCCAGAGAGGTGCGCCAGTCACCGATGAGGAAAGGGAAAAGCACCGCGAGACTAGAGAAAAACTCCTCGCCAGGCTTAAGGAAGGCAAGCTGGACGACAGGTACGTCGAGATCGAGGTCCGGGAGAAGACCCTGCCTTTCGGCGTGGTCTCAAATGTGGGGCTGGAAGAGCTTGAAGTAAACCTTAAGGATATGCTGGGCAGCTTCCTGCCGGAAAAGACGAAAAGAAGAAAGGTAAAAGTCCCGGAAGCCCTTGTCCTGCTTACCGATGAGGAGGCAAACAAGCTTATAGATATGGACAAGGTGGGCCGCGAGGCGGTCGACAGGGTCGAGCAGTCCGGAATTGTCTTTATCGACGAGATAGACAAGATCGCGGTAAAAGGCTCCGGCTATGGCCCTGATGTCTCCAGGGAGGGCGTCCAGAGAGATCTCCTTCCAATTGTCGAGGGCTCTACCGTAAGCACCAAGTACGGCCCCGTAAAGACCGAACATATTCTTTTCATAGCTGCGGGGGCCTTCCATACCGCAAAGCCATCTGACCTCATCCCGGAGTTGCAGGGCCGGTTTCCCATCCGCGTGGAGCTCGACCCGCTTGAAAAAGACGATTTCATAAAAATATTGAAAGAGCCCCACAACGCCCTTCTAAAGCAGTACGCCGCGCTTCTGGCAACGGAGAGCGTGCATATAGAGTTCAAGGACGACGCCGTGGAGGAGATAGCCTCTATAGCCGCCTCCGTGAACGAAAAAACCGAAAACATCGGCGCCAGGCGTCTTCATACGGTCCTTGAGCGGCTCCTTGAGGACATCTCCTTCGAGGCGCCGGAAAAACAAAAGAGCGTCCTCGCCATTGACAAGGCCTACGTGGATGAAAAACTCTCCGAGATAGTGAAGGATGAGGACCTCAGCCGCTATATCCTGTAGGGCCGCCCTCGCCTTTTTCCTGCCGTCTTTCCTGGTAATCCTTTTTTTAGCCGGCTGCGCCACCGTGCAGCAGAAGGAACAGGAAATACAAAGGCCGGAGGGGATTACCTGCAGGGCTTCCTGGTACGGCCACGATTTCAATGGCAGGCTCACCTCCTCGGGCAGGATATACGATATGTATAAAAGGACAGCGGCCCACCCTTATCTCCCGTTTGGCACAATACTGGAGGTCGTGGATATGGAAAACGGCCGCTCAACCAGGGTAACGGTCAACGACAGGGGGCCGTTCAAGGACGGCAGGTGCATTGACCTTTCATACCGCGCGGCAATGGACATCGGCCTG
>JAKAJM010000010.1 GCA_021813765.1 Nitrospirota bacterium | reverse complement strand
CATAAAGCCTTGCCTCGCCCAGGCCGGAGACGGCGGCAATGCCGTCGCCCGTTGACAGCACCCTGCCTTCTTCGCGCACCCTCATGCTGAAGCGGGTTTTTTCCGCCTCTTCATGCAGCCTTTCAATGAAAAGGCCGCGGCCAATGCTCATTTCATTTTTCATCGGATATCTTCCGGCCCGCTTTGAGCTTTCCGGCAAAGGCCTCTATCTGCCCCGCCAGGGAAAAATCGTATACCTTGTCCCCGGCTTTTATGCTGACCCCGGCTATAAGATCCTTGTCCGGGACCTCCATGGCCAGAAGCCTGACGCCGGGCACCAATGGCTGAAGCGTCCCTATGAACTTTTCAAGCTCGCTTTCCCCGATGGGCCATGCTGTCCGAACCGCCAGCTCCACTTGGGCTGAGGAGGAGCCGGAAGGCCCTTGCGCAGCCGGGATGCCCTTTGCTATCTGGCCCGCCTCCTTGTAGAGGTTGCGCCAGATGCTTTTGTGCACCTCCTCCGGGGAGATGCTCTTAAGGAGGCTCACGGCAAATGTTTCCACGAGCCGCGCGGCCGCATCGTTCAACTCTTCTCCGGCCCTTCTTTTTTCGGTCTCGAAGAGGGCCCTTTCCTTTTCGATCAACGCCTGCGCGCCTTTCTGGGCGTCAAGCATCAGTCTCTTTCTTTCCCCTTCAGCTTCTTCCCGCGCCCTTTCGACAAGCTCCTCTTTTGTGTCCTGGATGGTCTTCATCTCGCGTTCCTGGGCTTCCTTCATGCTGAGCGCCTCTTTTTTCATCGTTTCGGCATCTTCCACCATTTTCCGCGAGAGCTCTCTTCTTTTCTCTATCATCTCTCTTACGGGCTTGTAAAGCAGGCCCTTTAGAATGAACAGCAGTACGATGAAGTTTATCACCTGGAATGAGAAGGTCCAGAAATCGAACCTCATTTCAGCGGACCCCGGATCTCATTTCAACAGACCTATGAGGGGATCGGCAAACAGGATGATGAGGGCAATAACAAAGGCGTATATCGCGATTGACTCTATAAGCGCCATGCCCACAAAGAGCGTCCTTGATATCTGTGTGGAGGCCTCCGGCTGCCTGGCCATTGCCTCCATGGCCTTTGAAAGGGCCTCGCCCAGGGCCCTGGCCGGGCCGTAGGCTCCTGCGGCTATGGCGAGTGCCGCCGCAACCACGGATGCGATGATGACAAGCGTTAACGGGCTCATCTGCAAGCTCCTCCTTTCTTATGCCTCTTCTTGGGCCCCGCCGGCTATGAAAACAAGCGTCAATACCCCGAATATGTATGCCTGTATCAGCCCGATTATGATGTGCAGCATGGCAAACGGTATGGGCACAAGAAGCCCGGCGATCCCCAGGACTATGGCCGCTATCATCTCACCGCTCAGCATGTTGCCAAAGAGCCTCACGGCAAGTGCCATCGTCCTTGTCGTCTCCGCTATGAGGTGAAAGGGCAGAAGCACCCATGAAGGCCTTACGTAATGGCTGATATATCCCTTCAGGCCGCGTGTCTTTATGCCAAAAAAATGCGTCATGGAATAAGAGAGCGCAGCGAACGCTAAGGTAGTGTTTATGTCCGCAGTCGGCGTATTGAGCTCCGGTATGAGGCCTGCCAGGTTGGAAGCGCCGATAAGTATCCACAAGGTCCCGATGACCGGCACGACCAGCCACGGGTCCGTGTCCGGCAGCACTTCTTTTACCATCTTCTCCACCGCCTCCAGCATCGCTTCCATCCCGTCCCGCAGCCATGAGGCTTTTGTTTTTTCCGTAAGCGCAAGGCCTTTCTTTGCAAACCAGCATGCAAGAGTAATCAGCGCCATGATGAGCCAGGTGGTGGCGACGGTCTTTGTGATGACGACCGGGCCCAGTCTCACAAGCGGCTCAGGGGAGATGACTACGGGCCTCATCCCTGCCTCCTGAAATAAAAGAGGTAGACATTATAAATGCCCGTCGCGATACCGATAATTATGAAAGTGATGGTCCAGGAGATGCCCCCCTTCATCTTTCCGTCCAGAAAATGCCCCAGATAGGCCCCGCCCACCACAGGCAGAACGAACAGCCATCCTCCAACCCCGATCGTATAGGCGTAATGCCAGAACGAGGACCTCTTCCGGCGGGCCTGCATGAGCCGCGAGGCCGATCTTTCTATCTCGCCGGTGAATTTTCCGTTTTTTTTCTCTTCCTCTTTTTCTTTTTCCATTTTCAGACTGAAAAGGCAGGGTTTTTTTTCTGGCTTTTATTTTTTGGGTCAGCGGCCTTTTTCAAACCGGACCGTTTTTTCAATAAAGGCCTTCTCCAGGCCTTCAAGCATGCTGGAAAGGCCGGCTTCCGTCTTTGATCTTTCAAACACCTCCTTTTTGACGATCTCTGAAAGCCGCCCGGCATCTCCGCTTTCAAACACCTCTCTGGCAGACAGGGTCACAAGCCCGTCCTTCACGCTCAATATGCCCTCATTCACCGCAATGAAGGTTTCTGTTCCTTGCCGATCGCTGTAATAACCCAGAGAGGGCGGCAGCGCGGTGATAAAATCCGCATGGCCGGCCAGTATGCCAAAAAAGCCGCTCTCATCCCTTAGCCTGATATGGGTTATCTCTCTCTCAAAAGCCTTTAAAGGCGTAATTATCCTCAGTTTGAAAACAGGGCCGTTCATGGGGCAGACCGGGCAAAAACCTCTTTGATGGTCCCCTTCATGAAAAAGGCCTCTTCCGGGACGCTGTCCGCCTCTCCCGAGAGGATGGCAGCGCAGCCCTCGATAGTGTCTGCCAAGGGGACGTGCCTGCCTTTCCTGCCGGTAAACTCTTCCGTAAGAAAAAAGGGCTGGGTCAGGAATGCCTCCAGCCTGCGGGCCCTTTTTACAAGCACCCTGTCGGAGGCGGAGAGCTCTTCCACTCCCAGCATCGCTATTACGTCGCTCAGTTCGCGGTACCGGGCCAGGTGCTCCCCCGTCCTGCTTGCCGTCTCGTAATGCCTGCCCCCTGCCTCCTCCGGGTTAAGGAACTTGGATTTGGAAAGCATGGGATCGATGGCCGGGTACAGGCCCTTTGCTGCTATTTCCCGTGAGAGAACCACGGTTGTATCCAGGTGCGGAAAGACTGCCGCCACGGCGGGATCGGTTATGTCATCGGCCGGCACGTAGATGGCCTGAACGGAGGTTATAGTGCCTTTTTTTGTGGACACAAGCCTCTCCTCCACCTGGGCAAGCTCCGGTGCGAGCGTGGGCTGATAACCCACTCTCGACGGAAGTCGGCCCAGAAGGACGGAAACTTCATTGCCCGCCTGCACGAACCTGTAAATGTTGTCCATGAGAAAAAGGACGTCCCTGCGCATGGAATCCCTGAAAAACTCCGCCAGCGTTATGGCGGAAAGCGGCGTCCTGAACCTTATGCCGGGCGACTCGCTCATCTGGCCCAGGACAAGGGCCGCGTTTTCCATGATGCCCCGCCTTTGCATCTCTCTCCAGAACTCATGCCCCTCCCGTATCCTTTCGCCTACGCCGCAAAACAGCGATATGCCCGAGTACATCTTTGCGATCTTGTAAATGAATTCCATGAGCAGGACGGTCTTTCCAACACCCGCCCCGCCAAAAAGCCCGATCTTCCCGCCTTTGGGAAAAGGCGCCAGAAGGTCTATCACCTTTATTCCCGTTTCAAGTATGCCGGAGGGCGGCACCTGCTCTTCCAGCCCCGGCGGGGGCCTGTGGATAGGCAACCGCCGGGCACCGGTTACGGGCGGCCCTCCGTCCACGGGCGAGCCGAAGTTGTCCAGCACCCTGCCCAGGCATTCCGTGCCCGCGGGGAAAAGCAAAGGACCGCCTGTCGCACGCACGGACATTCCGCGTTTGAGCCCCTGCGTAAACCCGAGGGCGGCCGCCCTTACTTTCGTCTCACTTAGGTGGTCGTGAACTTCGAGCACAAGGGGCGCTTTTCTCTCATCGCCAGGCCATTGGACCTCGAGGGCGTGGAGCAGACCGGGCGGCCCACCGGGGAAATCCATCTCCACGATGTCTCCGTGTATGGCGGTTATAATGCCCTCCATAACCAGATGTTATCACATCGGCCGGGATGTTGTTTTTTCACCCATGAAGCCCCTTGTCAAAAGGTAAACACTGGGAGAAAAATAAAAGCCGAGGCGCGAGAGCCCCTTGCCGTGCCTGCGGTTTTTGTTTTGTTTTGTTTCTTTTTTTATTTTCGGGGCGTTGTTTCGGACGGCAGGCCGCGCGCAGAAAATAAATCCCAGTGATACCAAAGCGGCGATGAACGCCACGGTGAAGGCCAGTTTTTACCGTGCCATAATCCGTCAAACCAGCGCATGAACTCATCGGCGGCCACGTTTGCCTTCCCTCCGTAAAGCTCCATGTCATGCATGTAGGTCTTTGAGTCTTCCGGGGCGATGGGGTATGACTGCCCATTGATTATCTCATAGCGTTGTCCGATGCGCACAGGCACGCAATCAGAACAAGAGCCGCCGTCAGATACATGCGAGCCTTTAAATTCATTCAAATGGCCTCAGCTTTCCAGGCTCTTCCGGGATTCCTGCGGGATCTTCCGCGAGTACAGGTTTTTTGGGCATCTGCCTGGTCATTGAGGGAGGGAGCAAAGCGGACGGATACCAAAGGAACGCATCCTGGAGATCGTTGCCTCTTCGCCCTGAAGGCATCCTTAACGGATGTTCTGTATACGCCCCGAACCGCGAACGGGGTCCACAAAAAGCAGTGTCTTTTTGGGGTGGGACGACCGAACGAAAGGGCCGGGCAGATACAGCACACAAAATCCTGAAGAGCCATTTTCCAAAACAGGCCATGGATGGCTATTGATTTTACCCCATCGGGGCCCCCTTATGTACAGGCCTTTATTGTAAAGAAATGTAAGGACGGGTTTACAAAAATTTTCATTTTTTTACGCAGTGTTAACCCAAACTTAATAGATATTCCTGTACGCTTAAAGCATCAACCGGTCCCTGCTATCCCTGCCCCCCACAGGTATGGCAGGGAACAGGTTTTTGCCAGGTTGGAGGAGGATGAAAGGGAAACGAAAAGCCGGATACTAAAAAAGGAGGAAGTATGAAAAAAGGATCGCTCGTTTTTATTTTGTCTTTAGTTTTTTTGTTTCTGGTTGCCATTCCGTACAGCTCCTATGCCGCCCCTGAAGTCAGCTGGGCCGGGCATTTCGCCGGAGAGGGCGCCACCCGTTGTATGTGCGGCCGCGGAGGGATGATGGGCGGGCGCATGTGGATGTTCAGGGCGCGGCGGCCTATGATGCCGGGTCTGCTTTTGTTCAAAGGCCTTAATTTGAGCAAGAAGCAGGAGGAGGCGATCAGACAGACCAGAAGCGGTCTTCTGAAGGAGGCCATCAGGAAGAGGGCGGACATTGCTCTCGCAAGGGTGGATCTTATGGACTTGCTTGGGAAAGACCATGTGGACATGACGGCGGTAGAGGCGAAGCTCAGGCAGATTGGCTCTCTTCAAACTGACCTCCGCCTGGCCCGCATAAAGGCCTTTGAGTATATAAGATCGGAGCTTACCCCCGAACAGCGCGCAAAGTTCAGGGAAAACCTGAAGGGCCTTTGGATGCGGGCCGGACGCATGGGCATGAACGCCCGCAATGGGAAAAAATTTCTTTTCAGGGACAAGGACTAGAACCTATCTCAAAACCGCTTCCGGCTGCAAGAGGCCGAGAATCGCGGCATACGGCGTCATCAAGGGAAAACCGTCCTCAATGCAACGCTGCTGCACCTGCGCGCGGTTTTCCCTTTCTTTCTTGTCTGCCACGATTTCCTCTCTCTTTCGCTTTAAAATCAATTTTGAGATAGGTTCTAGTGTCCTGTCCCTAACACTTCTTTACATTTGGCTTGGAAATTTTTTGCCGGTCATTCCCGCAACGCCGGGAATCCTTCCCCGCCTTTTACGGCAGGGAAGATTCCGCCCGTTTTTATTTTTATTTGCAAACAGAATAAATCCGGCCGGAATGACGACTCAAATGAATGCAGCATTGCGATTTTTCCAAAGCCACTTGAAGCTGTTATGTAAAGGAATTTGCGAGACACTAGCTGCATGCCGTGCCGCACATGGAAAGGCAAATAAGACAGGATCAAATTTTGCCGGATCGGTCTTTCTTGACTGGAAGGATGCCGCGCGCTTAAAATTTCTTTGACGCGGCATCCTTTTATTTTCGGAGACCTGAAAGGAGGAAGGCTGGGAATTGGATAAAAAGACCATAGAGCAGGCGGACGGGTTAAGGAGGCTGTGGAGCTCGTTTTGGCAGGCAAGGCCCCTGCTTACCGCGGTCAACTTCGACCTCTTTGAGCACACAAAGACTGAAGCTACCGCGCGGAAGGTGGCTGCCAGGATAAAGGCGGACCTCAGGGCAACGGAGATACTCATGGACGCGCTTGCTGCACTCGGTCTGCTTAAGAAAACACGCCTCTCTAGGGGGAGTGAAAAAGAAAAAGGAAAAGAAAGCGTCTACCGGAACTCAAGGGAGGCGGCGCTTTTCCTTGTCAAAGAGTCGCCGTATTATCAGGGCGCTATTGTGAGGCATGCGGACGACACATGGAAGAGCTGGTCCCGGCTGGAAGAGGCCATGCGCACCGGCAAGCCGGTCCCCCGGAAGGGAGGCGAGTTCAGCCTGGATGCCTTCATAATGGGAATGCATAACCTAGCGGTCCTCAGGGCCGGAGACATCATAAAAGCGATCGGGATGAAGGGCGTGGAGAGCGCTCTTGATCTTGGCGGCGGCCCAGGAACATACTCGATGGAGATGGCGAAGGCGGGGGTCCGGAAGGTTACCCTTTTTGACCGCTCTGACGTTGTGAAAATAGCGGCGAAAAACATAAAAAAACACGGCGCCGCCAAGCGGAATAATATAGGCTTTATGCGTGGCGATTTCAATTCCGATGATTTCGGCAGCGGATACGACCTAATCTTCATGAGCAACATACTGCATTCAAACTCCTTCGCGGAATGCGAAGAACTGCTGGTGCGTGCGCGCGCGGCGCTGAACCCGGCAGGACGCGCGGCAATTAACGAGTTCTACCTGGAGGACAACCGCACGGCCCCGCTGTACGGCGCGCTTTTTTCGGTCAACATGCTGGTCAATACGCCGGAGGGGCGCACATATACCGGAAGCGAGCTGAAAGGGTTTTTGAAAAAGGCCGGATTCAGGGACATCCGGGGAAGGGTCCTCTTTGGCGATACGGTAATTGTGACAGGCCGGGCCTGATGCTTGATCCGGCGTTTTTTTATTAATCTTTCCGAAAAGAATAGACATCATGCCCTCTGCCCATCATAACGGCGAAAGCCGCTCCCTGACCGGTGGCTTAAGGTGCTCGAAAGGCAAAGCCGCTGGCCGTCTTCATTCGTATTACGGATAAAATCGGGCGGCTTAAGCCTGCCGGAATGACGTAAAAAGGACTGATGTCAAAATTATTATGAGAACATTAATGAGTTGCAAAAAATTCTCGCAGTTAAAGCCCCGGGAGGGCGAATTAGTTTATAATTTTTGAGAGATGAAACGGAAGATATTGATCGTGGAGGACGAGGCGTTGGGGGCGATGGGCCTTATGGAGCTTCTTGAGATGTGGGGATACGATACCTGCGGTCCGGCTCACACCGGGGCGGATGCGGTCCGAATGGAGGAAGAATGCCAACCCGACGCCATCCTGATGGATGTCCGCATACGCGGGGGAATGAGCGGCATGGATGCCGCCAGGCGCATCAGGGAGAAAAAGCACCTGCCCATAATATTTTTGTCAGGATACCTTGAAGAGGTCGAAAAGGAGTTCGGGGAAATGAGCTCCATTGAATTCCTGAGCAAGCCCGTGGACCACGAACTGCTCAGGGAGACGCTGGAAAAGGCCCTCCCCCGGGCCTGACGCGCTCCGGAGGCTGTCTGTGTCCCCTGTTTTTGCAAGGACTTTCGGCGTTTGTCCGCAATCGACCCTGTTTTGTTAAAGTCCCGCTCCACAGTCTGCCTTATTTCCGTTTCCGGCAAGCTCGACGAACTTTTCGGCCGTAAGCGGCCTGCTGTATAAAAAACCCTGCATCTCGTCACAGCCCACCTGCCGCAGGAAATCAAGCTGGCTCTCTGTCTCCACACCCTCCGCGATGACCTTCATTTTCATGTTATGGGCCATCGCCACCACCGCGTTTATGATCGCCCTGTCATCGGGGTCGGTGGCGATATCCTTGATGAAAGACCTGTCTATCTTGAGCCTTCCGATGGGCAGCCGCTTAAGGTAGTTCAGGGACGAATAGCCGGTGCCGAAATCATCTATTGATATCTGGACCCCCAGTTCGGAAAGCTGGGCCAGCTGAGAGGCGGTAAGCTGGATATTTTCCATTGCCAGGGTCTCTGTTATCTCCAGGTACAGAATTCCGGGCGGCAACCCGGTTTCCTGAAGGACCCTTGAGATGGACGATGCGAACCCGGTCTTCTGGAAGATGCGGGAGGAAAGGTTCACCGTGAGGCATACCGGGGGAAGGCCCGCCTGCCTCCAGAGCTTTGCCTGACGGCAGACGGCCTCCAGCACCCATTCGTCTATTGTGGTGATAAAGCCGGTCTCTTCAGCCATGGGGATGAAATCTTTTGGTTCCAGCAGCCCCATTTCAGGGTGGTTCCATCTTACAAGGGCCTCCGCGCACACCATTTTGCCTGTTCTTATGTCTGCCAGGGGCTGGTAGTAGAGCAGGAGCTCTCCGTTTGCGATGGCCTGCCTCAGCCCGCTTTCCATCTTTATACGCTGGGCGGAATGGACGTTTATGGAAGGATTATAGAACTGGAAATTGTTCTTCCCTGTCTCCTTGGCGTGGTACATGGCTATGTCGGCGTACCTGAAGAGCGTTTCCATGTCCTGGTCGTCGTCCGGATAGACGCTGAGGCCGATGCTTGCCGTCACGTGCAGCTCGTGCCCGGCGATCAGAAACGGGGCGCGGAAAGATTCCACTATCTTCCTGGCTATCTCGGCGCTGCCTTCCGCACGGGCCAGATCGGCTATGATTATATTGAACTCGTCTCCGCCTATGCGGGCTATGGTGTCCGATTTCCGGAGACTTTTTTTTATCCGGAGGGCGACCTCCTTCAAGAGCTGGTCGCCCGCTTCGTGCCCGAAGGTGTCGTTTACCTCCTTGAACCTGTCCAGGTCCAGGAACACGAAAGCCATCTTTTTGTTGTTGCGGTTGGCCTGCGCCATCTCAATCTGCGCCAGCTCGATAAAGAGCCGCCTGTTTGGCAGGCCCGTCAGCGCGTCATGGTGCGCCATCTCTATTATCTCCTGCTCCATCCTTTTTCTGTCCGTGATATCGTGCACTATCCCCAGCACGCGGATGGGCTCCCTGTGCCCGTCCGCCTTTCTTAGCAGGGTCCTTGAAACGTGCACCCAGATGGCATGCCCCTGTTTGTGCAGGTATCTTACCTCCCTGTCGTACTGCTCCATTTTGCCGCACAGAAGTTTCCCATATTCGGACAAATCCTCGGGCCAGTCGTCGGGGTGGGTGATCTCCCGGAAGGAAAGCGATAAAAGCTCATCACGGCTGTATCCGGTCAGCTCGCAAAAACTCCTGTTTACCATTACGAACCGTCCGGTCGAGGGGTCCGCCTGGAGCGCGCCCATGCCGCTAAGCTCAAAAAAGGCCCTGAACCTTTCCTCGGAGTCCTCCAGCAGCAGCTCCGATTTTTTCCGCTCTATCGAATACAGGACCGAGCGGTAAAGACTGTCGCCTGTTATCTTTCCCTTTACAAGATAGTCCTGCGCCCCGATGGATATAGCCCTGGCGGCAAACTCTTCATCGGCCAGGCCAGTCAGGGCTATCACCGGGATGTGATGAGCACGCTCCTCGATGCGAAGCAGTGTTTCAAGCCCGCTGCTGTCGGGCAGTCCCAGGTCCAGGAGGACCACGCTGAAGGACTCCCTGCCCAGCGCCCTGACACCATCTGCAAGGCTCTCCGCCCTCTTAAGGGTATAGTTCAGGAACTGTTCCCGTCCGGCCTCGCTTAACAGCATGTCGATCAGCTCGGCGTCGGCAGCGTTGTCTTCTATCAACAGGACCTTTAAGCCGGCAATCACCATATTCCCCGCTTGGGACAGATTTGCCTATGCCCGAAAAATTTTCTGTTTCTTATCAAAAAAGATAGAATATCCGGGAGAAAAAATAAAAAAGTCCTTACTCTGGTATTGTGAAATAAAACGTGGAGCCTTCGCCCAAAACGGATTCCACCCAGATGCGGCCGCCGTGAAGCTCCACTATCTTCATGCATATGGCAAGGCCAAGCCCCGTCCCCTTGCCGCCCTGTCCGGTCCCCGCGCGCACGAAGGGCTCGAATATCCTTGCCAGGTCTTCAGGTTTAATGCCGCTCCCGTTGTCCCCGAAGCTGAAGAGCCATTCGCCGCGTCCGGCATGATCCCGGCGCACAGCCGATATCCGGACCATGGGCGGGCCCAAGGTAAAGAATTTCAGGCTGTTTGAAATGAGCCCCTGGAACAGCTGCACCAGGAGATTTTCGTCACCTTTTATTCGTGGCAGGTCCTTCGCGGACACCTGTCCTCCGGTCTTTTCCAGCTCTTCCCTGAGGTTAAAAAGAGCACGCTGAAGCACCCTGCCAGTGTCCAGTTCCGCCATCGACAGCTCTCTGGAGCCTAATTTTAAATAATACAGGGTGTCCGTGAGCAGCTGGCTCATATTTTTTATGAGCTCAAGGGAGTAGCCTATGTACTGCTTCGACTTTTCATCAAGGACATGGCCCTGTCTGGCCATGATGATACCAAGGAAGTTGGAAATGGTGGACATGGGGGACCTCAAATCATGCGAAAGCATGTGCATGAACCGCTGGATCTCCCCCCGGGCCTCGCTTTCCCTTGCGAGCACCCGGTCCAACTGTTGCCTCATCCCGCTTGACGGAACGCGCTGCTCCTGCTGCCCATGTCCCTGCCCGCCTGCCGTCTCAGGGGCGGCGGACTCTTCATCCGCACAGGCGGTTTTTTCCGCGCCGGTCTCCTTTTTTTTGCCTTCCGTCTCCTGTTCCATTTTTCGCTCTGGACGGCTCCATTTTCACTTTGAAAGGTTCCCGGGGGCGCTAGAGGCGCTACATTCAAATTGTACCAGTTAATGCCGATTTCACAAGGGAAAGTATCAGCCGCACATATGCTCGACATTGCTCTTTCCTGTGATAAGATTTAGTAGAACTATCTTTCTCAAAACCGCTTTTGCTGCAAGAGGCTGAAATTGATAGTGAGCGTAGCGAGCGAACCTGAAAAAATGGGCAAGTCATTACATGAGATTCCCGCAGGGGATTTTAATCGCGGCATACGGCGTCACCAAAGGAAAACAATCCTCAGGCGCGGCGCTGCTCTTGCCCCAAAAAGACATTGCTTTTTGGGGCCCCGTTGCTGCCTTTGGGCGGTTTCCCCTTTCTTCCTTGTCTGCCACGATTCCGTCACTCTTGAGCTTCCCTTCGGAAAGCTTACGCAAGGAATTTTTCTTTACCGTATTAAGCTCGCTATACGCGAAAAATCATTTTGAGACAGGTTCCAAGAAAAAGGGAGGTGCACGATGAAAAAAAGGATCATCCTTTTTGCAACCGCCGTTATCCTTGCTTTTTTTGCCTTTTTCCCTTCATTTGCGGCCGCCCAGCGCAATTACAATTATGTGGTCGCCAAACTGGGCGTATATTCTCCCATATCCAATGAACTGTCCGATTATTCGAGCGATTTCAACGGAGAGGTTGATTTCGGGCATTATTTCAGCCCGTACTTTGCCGCGGAGTTTGGCGTGGGGCACCTTCAAACCTCGGGCACCGTCCTCACCTTCAGCGGCTTTTTTGCCACCGAGGACATAGACGCGACCTATCTGGAAGCCACGGCCAAGGCGGTATTCCCCGTCCCCTATTATTACTCGCGGCATTATCAGCCATTCATGGACCTTTACCTTGGCGGCGGCCTTGGTGTCTATTTCGCAAACGATAATGTTGACGCCATCGGCTTTTCCACGAGCGACACCGTGCCCGGCTTTCATATCCTGGGCGGGGCGGATTTCAACCTGAACCAGAATGTCTTCCTTGGCCTTGAGCTGAAGTACATGTACGCAAAGCCGTTTGACACCGACATAGAAGGCATGATCTTTACCGGCAACATAGGGTACAGGTTCTAGACCGCATTCTCCTGCTTTTTTCCGGCAATAAAAAGGAGGCCATCTGGAAACGGACGGCCTCCTTTTTTAAAGGCTCTTCAGGATTTTGTGTGGGTATCGCTTGCCATGACTGTATCTGCCCGGCCCTTTCGTTCGGTCGAGCGGTTCCGGGCGTATACAAAACGTTCGTTAAGGATGTCTTCAGGGCGAAGAGGCGAACGATCGTCAAGATGCGTTCCTTAGGTATCCGTCAGCTTTGCTCCCTCATCAAAAAACGGGCAGATGCTAAAAAAACCTATACTCGCTGGAAATCCCGGCAATCTACCCACAGGAATCCCAGAAGAGCCTTTTTAAAAATTTCTTCCTCGCCCGGCTTCCTCATCAACTGCCGCAAATTAAGTTATACTTTTTCATGGTCTCATATGGCGTGGCGGCGCATGGGGGAGTGGGGTCGCCAAAAGAGTTTTCAAACGGGTGCAGGGCTGCCTGCGAGGCGGCGCTCCTGATGCTTGAGGCCGGCATGTGCGCTCTCGATTCGGCCGTAGAGGCGGCGCGCGTCCTTGAGGATGACGGCAGGTTCAACGCAGGCAGCGGTTCGGTCCTGCGCATTGACGGCAAGACTATCGAAATGGATGCATCCGTGATGGACTCAAACGGCAAGATCGGGTCCGTTATCAACATCAGGGGGGTAAAGAACCCCGTGCTTGTGGCTCGGGCGGTACTTGGCTCGCCGCATGTGGCAATGGCCGGCCGGGGGGCCCAGGCCTTCGCCAGAAAGCTTGGCTTCAGGCCCTATTACAAGGTTTCCAAAAAGGCGCTTGAAATCTTCAAGAAAAGCGGGAAAAACTTACAGACAGGCGGAAGCAGAAAAGCGGACACGATAGGCGCCGTTGCCCTGGACAAAAGCGGGGTTTTTGCCGTGGCGTCCTCGACCGGAGGGGCCTCCCCCATGCTGGTGGGCCGGGTAGGGGACACTCCGATGGTGGGATGCGGATTTTATGCGGGCCCCATGGGGGCCGTCGCGGTCACCGGCCTTGGCGAGGAGAGCATAAGGAAGATGCTGGCCAAGACCGTTTACGATATGCTGGCCGGCGGTATGGAAGCAGGGGCCGCGTGCAAAAAAGGCATCGGCCTTTTTCCCGCCCGGGTGAAAATGGGCGTGATCGCGCTTACGAAAAATGGCTACGGATGGGCGGCCACGGGAAGAAACCCGATGGCGCAATATAGCATAATAAAGCCTGCTTAAGGCGGGCCGGAAAGCCAGAAATAAAAAAGTTAAAAATTTTTTTTGGGAAAGAGGCATGCATGGACATTCAGCCCGAAGGCGAACAGCTCAGGAAAGCGATAAGATGGGTATCAGGCAGGAGGGATGAAGCCCCCGGAGCGGAGCTTTTTGTGTTGCTCCAGGAGGCCTCCATGAGGTTTGACCTCTCGCCAAAGGACCATGAGCTCCTTACGCATTTTTTTATGGTGGAAAAAGAAAGAGGGAAGGAAAAAGAAAAAGGCCGAACCTAATGGACCGAACAGGAAAAACAGGGGTCGTAGGCCCGGATGAGCATTTCCGCCAGCCCCTTAAGTCTTTCTTCGGGCATGCCGATGTTTGCTTCGACAAGCCCGCTTAGGTCCTGCTCCATGGCAAGGTAATTATGGGCCGTGGGGGTCACTATATTGGCCCTGCGCACCGTGCCTGTCCTGTCTACCTCGTAGCTGTGATAAAGAAGCCCTCTGGGCGCCTCCGTCAGGGCGCTGCCCTTGCCTTCCCTCGCAGGCGGTATGCCCCGCAGGGGCTTTTGCCTTCCCTGGTTTAAAGATGCCGCAGCGGCCTCCAGCAGTTCTTTGCACTCCTGCCAGAAATGGAGCAGTTCCACCGCCTGAGCCGTTATATTATGAAACGGGTTTTTGTTTTTTTTATTTTTGTTTTTTTGAGATGGCGGGCCTTCCACCAGAAGGAAGGCCGGTTTGCGGGCTTTTGGGGCAAGCCATCGGTGCTGTAGGCTTACCCTGGCCAGGGCGCCGGTCATTATCTGCCCGCCTCTTTTGAGGCTGGTTTTCTTGGCGTTCGAGTACAGTGCCTCCTTCTCCTCGAAAAGCCGCTCATAGTCGTCTTCCTGGCCTTCAAGGCCCGCGCCGGATACGATGAGGCCGGAATTTACCGCATATCCGCCATCCTCTGAAAGAGAGACCGGCACGGAGGCGCTCTCAAACTGGGGAAGTTTCAGTTCAGACATCATTTCCGCGATGTCCTCCATGTCCCTTTCCGCGGCTCCCAGGGCGGAGATAAGCAAACGGGTCTCCGTTTCCCCGGGCAGTGAGGTAAAACCTCCTACCACCATGGACACCGGATGAAGCGCTCTTCCCCCGAAGGCCCGTGTGATTCCGTTAAGGGCCTCTTTCACACTTGTGAATTTTTTGAGCAGACCGCTTTTTTCCATATCCGGCAGCCTCAAAACCTCCATCAGCGAGTTTTCCCCTTTTCCTTGCCCCTCATAATCCGGCAGCGCCAGCATCACCAGGTGCACAAGGTGGCTGGAGGCAATCTGGCTGTAAGCCATGAGCTTCCTTGCCGCAAGCGTTTCCGGAGCCGGCTCGAAGCCGATTGCCTTCTCAATGGCCCGGATGGATGTGAGCATATGGGAGACAGGGCATATGCCGCATATCCTGGCCACGATGTCCGGCACCTCGTCGTACCTCCTGCCCACGAGCATGCCTTCAAAAAAGCGGGGCGGCTCCCATATGTTTATCCTTAGGTCCTTGAGCCTGCCGCCCTCTATCTTGAAGCTTACGCCGGCTTCGCCTTCCACCCGGCCCAGATATTCGGTCCTGATCCTCATGCCTTCACTTTCGCTCCGTTTTCCCCAGCGCGCCAAACAGGGTGAAAAACCTGTTCTCTATGTCCTCCTCGCTGAAATGGCCCAGCTCCCTGAACCTGCCCTTGAGCGCATGGATGTTGGCCTGGCCCATAAGACCAAAGCATCCGTAGCATGCCCTGTGGTGCGCGGGGCAGAGAGCGCCGCAGCCCGCGTTTGTCACCGGCCCCATGCACGGAAGCCCTTCTTCCACAAGCACGCACTTGTTGTCCGCCATCTTGCACTCCATGCAAACGCTGTATTCCGTGAATTCAGGGTCTTTGCCCATCAAAGCGGAGGACAGCGCCTCAAAAAGGTCCCTTTCACCTGGAGGACATCCCCTTATGAAGCCGTCCACCTGCACGTAATCGTTGATGACATGGGGCCGCGTAGAGGCCAGCCCGTAAAGCCTTTCCTTGTACGCCGCACCCTCGACCTGGGCCTCCGGGGCAAGGGCCTTTATCGCCGGGATGCCCCCGGTGATAGCGCAAGACCCGATGGCATAAAGCACCTTGCTTCTTTGTCTTATCTTCTTGAGTTCGATTATCTGGAAGGGCTCTGTCACCGCCCCTTCCACCAGTGACAGGTCGAAAGGGCCTTCAGGCGTGCCTGAGGAGCTTGCAAGCCTGAAAAAAGCGAAATCGAATGCGGCAAGCGTCTCCTCCAGGCACCTTTGAAAATAGGCAAGCTCAAAGCCGCATCCGGAGCAGCAGGTGAACTTGAAAAACCCTGCCCTGGGCCTCCTTGCGCCCATGTGGAAATTTTTTGCGCCTTTCAGAGGCTGAGGGGCTTTATATAATGACATCGGGCAACCCCCTTAGCTGCGCGCAGGAAAAGACGGGCCCGTCCTTGCAGGTGAACCAGGGGCCGATCTGGCAGTGGCCGCAATGGCCGGTGCCGCACCTCATTCTCCTTTCCATGGATACATAAATACCCGCGCCTCCCATTCCCTTCATCATGAGATCCCTGGAGGCAAAACGCATCATTATCTCCGGACCGCAGATGAAGGCGACCGTTTTTGCCGGGTCTATCTGCAAGGGGCGGATGAGCTCCGTTATAAGGCCCGTGCGTATTTCCCCAATTGCCTTTTCAAATCCTTCAAGGCCCCTGTCTTGCCTCTTTTTAAAAAAATTCCCGGGCGGGTTATCCACCGTGAGGCCTATCTCAACAGCCCCGCCGGTTTTCCAGCGGGCCAGCTCCGCCTTAAAGATGATGTCCCCCGCCGTCCTTGCCCCGTGAAGAAGTGTTGCTCCGGCCAGGCCAAGCGACGGGGCCATCTCTATTACCGGCTTTAAGGGGGCAAGCCCGAGCCCGCCCGTTATGAGAAGCAGATGTTTGCCCCTGGCCTCTTCAACCGGCCAGCCGCGCCCGAAGGGGCCGCGGAAAAAGATTTCGTCTTCCTCTTTGAACTTTTCTAGATATCCGGTCACCCTGCCCGCCCTCCGGATGGTATGCCCGAAAAGTTCTTCTGCCTTTGCGTCTGTTTTTCCCGGAGGGAGCATGCTGTAAGAGATGGGCGCTTCGCCCACCCCGGGGTAGCCAAGCATATTGAACTGTCCCGGTCTTGAAACACGGCCAGCGCGCGGAAATTGCCCCTCCACGGGCTCCAGAAGCAGTGTCCTGACGCCTGGGGCCTCATCCTTCACGCCCTTTATCACGGCCCTTACGGGGACATGGAGGCTTTTTTTTGCCGTTTCCCGGGTTATCATTCCATCATCGCCCGGGCGATCTCCGTCAGGTCGATGCCCGTGGGGCACCACCTTATGCACCGGCCGCAGCCCACTGTACCCTTCCTGCCGAACTGCTCTTCGTAGTCCAGCTTGTGATAGACGAACTGCCTCAGCCTTGCATGCCTTTGGGCCCTGAAATTGCCTCCGTGCACCTGCGCGAAAGAGATGTCCTGGCAGGCGTCCCACCTTCTGACCCTCCTGGACCGGGACAGGGATACATCTGTTTTGTCCATGACATCATGGCAGAAGCAGGTTGGGCAGACCATAACGCAGTTGGAGCAGGAAAGGCATCTGGAGTCCGCTGTTTCCTTGAGCGCATGGTGGTCCGGCCGGGAAAGGAGCGCGCTTTGCACGCCCTCCATATCCAGGTTTTTCCTGAAGCTCTTCAAAAGGGCCGCCTCCATCCTGCTCATTTTTTCAAAGTCTTTTTCTTCCGGCTGCTCCCCCATGGAAAAAGGAAAAACGTCACACAGCTCTCTGGCCTTTTCGCTCACCAGCTCCACCATGAATTTTCTGTTTTTCCCGCCTCTGCGTTCCGCCCCTTCCTCTTCTCCGATTTCCGTAAGGAGGATGTCGTATCCGCTTACGGCCTTAAGATAAGGCCCCGCCCCTACGAGGTGGCAGAAGCAGAGGCCGGTCACGCTTTTGCAGTTAAGCGCGATGATAAAGGTGTTTTCCCTCCTTGCCCTGTAAAAAGGGTCCGCATACGGGCCGGAGAGGAAGACCATATCCAGGTATAGTATGGCGTTTACATCGCAGGGATGGACGCCTATCAGCGCCCGCTTCCGCCCGGGCGGATAAGGTCCGGAGGAAAAAACCCCTTCTGAGACATCAAAGGAAAGGACCTCCTCCACCGGCTCAAAGAGGTATTTTTTCCCTGGCGGCAGCATGGTGCTTTGATAATCGAGGTCCATTTGCTCGAACTTGGATATTTCGGTGAACCTTGCGGCAACGCCTCCGCCCACCGGACCGGTAAGCGTATAAAACCCTCCCAGCCATTCTAGCCAGCGGGCCAGGGCATTCTCCGGCAAAATGACCCTATAATTTCTTTGGGAAGCGTTCACCCCAGTCATACCATTTCCATACGTCTTTTTGGAGTTCATCATATTCGCGTTTTACGTGCTCAAAGAGGCGGGCATTTTCCATGGCAATCGCACCCAGGCAGGCAATGCCGCTTGCGAACTCCACGTCCTCCCGGCTGAACTCGTATGGGTACGGCATGTATGCCAGGAGGATTCCCAGCACGGCCCCCCTGACAGCAAGCGGTACGCAAAGGAGCGCGTTAACGCCCTCGGCGGCAAGCTCTTCGCGGTCCGTGACCCTGCTGTCAAGGGAGATGTCCGGTATGCTTATTGTCCTGCATTCCAGGGATTCCCTGTACAGGGGGCTGTCCCCTGTCCCTGCCTCTTTTCTTGCCGGGTATTTGTCTGAAAGGCCGCAGGCGGCCCCGAAGAACAGTTTTTTCTGTTCCCTGTCCAGAAGCCACACAGATGCGCCCATTGAATCAAGCCCCTTTGCGGCGGCCTCCACGATCTCCTTAAGGACCCCGTCTGCGGAAAGCGTCCCCGACAGTAACCGGGCGGACTCCGCAAGCGTCTTCATCCTGTCCCATGCCTTTGCCTTCCCGGCGAGCATGCCTCCCATGGAGGCAAAAAAAATGGCTTGCCGCGTCTCCTCCGGGGTGAAATCGCTGGCCTCCTCCGAATATACCCTTATGATGCCGATGACCCCCCGGTCCGAAGGAAGGGGCACGCTCATGACACGTCGTATTCCGTCCTTTCCGGAACCCACTGAGACGGCCAGGCTGCTTGCCTCTCCCCGGAGCGCCAGGCTGTCGGCCTCGAGTTTTTTTGGGTCGGGCGGGCCTTCTGCAGGTTCAAGGTACTCCGCGCCCGCGCCATACAGGGCTGCCAGCTCAAGCGAAAGGCCCTTCCTGTTTAAAAGCTCTATGGAACACCCTTTTGCGGAGAGCCTCTGGGCGATAGACCTTGCCAGGACGTTCAGCATGTCCTTGAATTCGCAGGCGCAGATAAGTTCCTTGCAAAGGTCACAGGCCTTTTGCGTTTCTTTTTGCATATCTAGAGCCTATCACGGAGGGGATGTCCGTTCAATAAACAGAGGAGGGGCGGCGGGGACGGGTGGCTTGAGCCGGACCGGCAAAAAATCTGTTATAATTCCGCAGAGCCGGAAGCCTCAATACTAAAGTTGGGGATTTTTTTAGACAGGATTTCTTGAACGTCGATGAAGAAGATACTTGTTGTTGACGACAGCCCTGTTTTTTGCAGCCTGGTCCAGGAACAGTTGACAGATGTCGGCTACAAGGTAAGGAGCGCCACCGACGGCGCGTCCGCAGTCTCAAATGCCATCAGGTTCCAGCCCGATCTTATCCTGCTGGACATAGAGATGCCCAAGGTCGGCGGCCTTGAGGCCCTGAGCAAGATTCGTGATTACGAGAGCATGAAACGCGTCCCTGTGATAATAGTATCCTGCCACAGGGAAAAGGAGACGGTTTTAACCGCCATCAAAAAGGGAGCAAACGACTACATTGTAAAGCCTGTCAATGTAGGCGTGCTCCTCGCCAAGGTTTCAGACTGGATAAATACGACCATCGAGGAGCAATGGAAATTTTTACCGCTTGAGCAGCAGTCCGCCCTGCGGCTTCTGAAAATATCCATGACCTCCGCTTTCGATTTGGCGGCGAAAGGCGAGGCCCTGCCCTATCAAAAGCTGAAAGAGACCTGCCAGGCCCTGGTGAAGACGATAGGCAAGGATGGCTTCGGCGGCATCCTGAGGTCGGTGGAAGACTACAACAACACGCTGTTCCTGCATTCCCTGATGGTCGCCATATACATGTATATGTTCTCCGTTTTCAAGGGTTTTAACGAAGAAGAATGCCTGTTAAACGCGATGGGAGGGCTGCTGCACGACATCGGCTGCGCGAAGATACCCGATGAGATACTTTTTAAGCCGGGAAAACTTGATACGGAGGAGTTTGATCAGGTCAAGCTGCATGTCAGGTACGGTATGGACATTTTAAACAACACCCGGGGTGTTGACCAGACCGTGACGGACATATGCCTGAGCCACCACGAGAAGATGGACGGTACCGGATATCCCCGTGGCATCAAGTCCGGGGAGATTTCCGTAAACGGGCGCATGGCTTCCATAGTAGAGGCATATACGGCACTTACGATAAAAAACGCCTCCGGCCAGGTGCACGATAAAAGGGATGCCCTGCTAAGGCTGAGGACTCCGCAGGGGCACCTTGACCAGCAGACATTAAACGAATTTGAGGAGGCTGTGGCCCACGGCTTTCATCGCAAGGCTTAAGCTTCAATAAAAAGGGGCAAACACCGCCTCCTCCGGAGTGCCGGAGCCTAATCGGCATCGTCCATTTCCGGGTCCTTTACGGAGCCCCAAAGCAGATATCCGTTTGCCGCGGCGGACAAGACGAACAGGATGAAGGACGCCCAGTAGCCAAAATCGTAATCGATCTGGAGGAGACCCTGGCCGCTGTTTATGATGTCCTGGTCCAGTTTCGTTTTAAGCAGAAGCAGGCAGAGCGCGCCCCCGGCGGACATCGCCGTAAGATATGGACGAATTGTCCTGCGCCTTAAAAAGCTTGCGGCAAAGCCGGCAATGGCCAGCGCAAATGCCGCTATGGCATAAGGCTGCGGGCGGACCCTTTCCTGTCTCCTCTGCTCCCCGAACATGTTTTGCCTGCCTACGGACGTGCCTGTGACCAGTTGGAGGCCGGTAAGGGTCCTTACCTTCTGCCCAGTGCAGCTCACAGTTATGAACGGCAGCAAAAAACAGACGATTATTGCGCCGTACAATGCATGGGAAGCCTTTCTGATTTGAGCATTTTTTTTCCCGTTCCGGAAAAATTCCAGACGGTCCCATGGGCCGCCTGGCCCCTTTGTCAATCCGGGCATTTTTTCTTTTTCCGGAATGCCACGCCCAGCGCCTTTTTGCTCTTCATGTCCGCTCAATCGTAATGCCGCCTATTTGAAGGTCCTGAGGATGTAACGGGCGATTTTTTGGGCCTGCGCGTCCGGGATCATCTGTTTGCTGAATGCGTGCATCCCGGGGCCCGGGTGCCTCATTATATGCACGATATCATCTGCTGTTTTAACACCATGCCTCTGCAGGTCTTTTTTGTGCAGTGTGTATGCGGGGTTTACCACGTTGCCCCCGTTGACATGGCAGTCCGCGCAGTTTTTTTGGAAGAGGGCCTTTCCGGATATCCCTCTTGCTGAAACCGGGGCGGACAAGGATAAAAAAAGCAGGACGGCCAGGAAGACTGCGGCGGGTGCGGCTTTCTTCATTTTCTTCTCCTTTCTCAAGGGGCGTTTTATTTTGAGGAGCGTTCAGATTAAATCAAATTAAAATATCCTGTCCGCCGAAAGAAGGCACATCACCGCCAGCATTGCGGCATTCATCCCCCTCCAGGCAAAAAGATAGTTTTTTCTTTTTGCCGCGCCTCCTCTTAAGGCTGCGGCGCCGCTCAGGACCATCAAGGCGGCCGCTGCCGCAAGGCCGTATGTGATGGCCCGCCCCGAAGGGCCCGGCACAAGGAGCATGGCGCTTGCCGCACAGCTTAAGTTCCAGGTGAAGACGATGCGCGACAGCTGGCGTTCCGAGAATACCTTTGTAAGGGAGGGAAGGCCTGCCTTTTCATATTCCTCCCCGTATTCCGAGATGAACAGCCAGAAATGGGGTATCTGCCAGATATAGAAAAAAAAGCACGGCAGGATATAGCCGGGGGAGGAAAGCGCGCCTCCTCCGAAAACCCATCCGATGGCCAGAGGGATGGCCCCTATGAGCGCTCCTGGCACCACCGCGAAGGCGGTTTTTCTCTTCAGGGGCGTGTAGACCGCACCGTACCAGAAGATTGTAAAAAGCCCCATCGCCACGGGCAGGAGGCCCCCGGACATTGCCAGAATTGCCGTCCCCGAGGAAATGAGGGCGGCTGAAAAGAGAAGGGCCCCGGCAGGACGGACTCTTCCGGAGGGCAAGGGTCTGCCGCCCGTCCTTGGCATGAGGGCGTCGGTGTTTCTTTCGAGCAACTGGTTAAGGGCTGAAGCGCCGCAGGCAAGCAAAACGACGCCCAGGGCGAGTGTGAAAAGACGGGGCTCCGGCCAGGGGGCGGCTAGAAGGTATCCGGTTGCCGCAGCCATAACGGAAAAAAAAGATATCCTTATGCGGCAAAGCTCAATCCATTTCCCGATGCCCATTCCATGGCTCTTTCATTTAAGGGTCTTTATGGCTTTTCTTTTTGGATGGACTTTCTTTCCGGCCTGCCAGGCCGGACTATTGATCAGATTCTATATCAATATGGCCGGATTGAGAAGGCTATCTTTTCAATTTTCAGGCTCTTCAGGTTTTTTTGTACGGGTTAAGATGATATTTGCCGTGCACACTCACAGGATTCCCGGAACGGCCAATTTTTAAGAAACCGGACTGCGAAAATGGCGGCATGTCCGCCGTTTTTACTATACTAATAGATCATGTTTATCAATGAAGCCGGAAAGGCCGGCCGGGAAGTGAAGTCTCTTTTTCAAAGCGTGGCGGGCCGCCGCTGCCTTGTTTTTTCCCTGTCCTTCTTTCTTTCTCTGGCCGTCTTTTTTTATTTGCCTGGCGGCGCGCACGCAAAAAACGCAAGCGGCCCCGCACAGATAGTGGGCTTCTGGCTTACCCAGAAAGGGGACGCATGCGTTCAGTTTTACAGCGCGGGGCGGAGCAAAGGCAGACCGGGTTTCCTTGGAAGGCTTTCCTGGCTCAGGCAGCCAAACGATGAAAATGGCAAGCCCTCCCTGGATGGGAACAATCCAGACCCGGCCCTCCGCAGCCGACCGATCCTGGGGCTTGTGATAATACACGCGGTCTATGGCGGCGGGGGCCAATGGAAGGGCACGGTTTACGACCCGGACAATGGCAGGACGTACGGTTGTTCCATCCGGCTTGCAGGCCCGGACACGATGAAGCTGAGGGGATACCTTGGCTTTTCCCTTTTCGGAAGGACTGAGACCTGGAAGCGGGTCAAGCGCAATCTTTGATCTTCTTGCTCGTTCCCTGCCTTCAGCCGCGCGGTTTCTTCAGAAACACAAGCGTGGCGCCCCAGCCGCCGGCATCCTCTCCGGCAAGCCGGTAGGAGGCCACATCCGGCAGGCGCCTTAAGATGGAATGGACCTTCTCCCTGAGCGAGCCCGTCCCCTTGCCATGTATTATCCGCAGCTCGAAGACCCCCTTTTCCCTGCACAGGGAAATGTATTCGGGCAGCAGGTCTTCCACATCCCGGGGGTTGAATGCGTGCAGGTCCAGAACCCCGTCAATGGGCAGGTGCACCGCATCCTGGCCTTCAGGATATTTTTCGTCCTCCACAGCCACCAGTTTAACAGAAAAATTTTTGTTAATTCCGCATCCCGAAAGTATGGTATATTTATTTTTTGTTATGCTAAACGGGCTTTTAAAAAATTTTAAGCCGGGCAGAAAAAGAAAAAGGCCTTTACCGTGAGGAGATCGGCTGAAACGATGACAACAGGTTTTTTTGGTGACGCGAAATGAAGGTGCTCTTTCTTAATCCTCCCTCTTTTGACGGTTTCGACGGAGGGGCCGGGGCACGCTACCAGGCGGCCCGCGAGGTGCGCTCTTTCTGGTATCCGGCATGGCTTGCTTATGGCGCGGGGCTTGTAAAGGAAAGCCTGCTTGTAGACGCTCCGCCCTCCGGGGCCGGAATTGAAGACGTGGTCCGGGCCGGAAAAGGGTTCGATATGGTCGTGATCCATACGAGCACCCCTACAGTCAAAAACGATTGCAGCGTCGCCAGCCGCTTCAAGGAAGCCTATCCGGGCATGCTGGTTTCGCTGGTCGGCCCCCATGTGATGACGCTTCCGTTTGAGACGCTTAAAAGCTGCCCGGCGCTGGACTTTGTCTGCATAGGGGAGTTCGACTATACGATCGCCGAGATCGCCCGGGGCAGGGACTTCAAAGAGGTCCAGGGCGTTGCCTACCTTAAGGACGGGAAGCTTGTACGCACTCCTGCCCGCCCACTGATAACAGATCTTGACGCCCTGCCTTTTGTCACGGACATATACGCCAGGGACCTTAAAATAGAAGATTACTATGACGGCTACCTGGACCATCCCTACATGGCCCTATACACCGCCAGGGGTTGCAGGGCCAAGTGCACCTTCTGCCTTTGGCACCAGACGATAGGCGGCGGGGTGGTCCGCACCAGGAGCGTCCAGAACGTATACGAGGAGTTTGCCCATGCAAAGGGCCTGTTCCCTCAGGTGAAGGAGTTTTATTTCGATGACGACACCTTTACAGGAAACCCGGCCCGCGCAGAGGAGATCGCAAGAAAAATAGGTCCCCTGGGGGTAAAGTGGTCGGCCACGGCCAGGGCCACCGTCCCTTACGAAACTCTCAAGGTGTTCAAGGAAAACGGGCTGAGGCTGCTTGTAGTGGGCTTTGAGTCGGCAAACCAGAAGATACTGAACAATATTAAAAAGGGCATAACTGTGGAGGGGGCCAGGAAATTCGTAAAGGACGCCAGGGAGCTTGGCATCCTTCTTCACGCCTGCTTCATCCTGGGGCTTCCCGGAGAGACCCCGGAGACGATAGAAGAGACCGTCCGGTTCGCCGAGGAGATAGACCCTTACAGCATACAGGTGTCCCTTGCCGCCCCATACCCAGGCACCGAGCTTTACTGCCAGGCCACAAAGGAAGGCTGGCTAAGCATGGCCGAAAGCGGGCTTGTTGACAATGGCATTCAGACCGGAGCGCTCTCTTATCCCCACCTTTCCAAAGAGGAGATATTCGAGAACGTGGAGAGGTTTTACAGGAGGTTTTACTTCAGGCCCCGCCCCGTGCTCCGCATACTGAAAGAGATGCTTTCCGACCGGCAGGTGCTCAAGCGCAGGGCCAGGGAGGGCAGGGAGTTTTTGTCCTTCATGGCAAGGAGAAAGGAAATAGCCAAATAGGGACGATATCCCGGGGGACGAATGTCCCGAGGGGGTGATTATCCCGGGGAAAAATCAATTCCGGGGCCTTTCCCATTCCCTAGTGTGGTGTCCCGTGAATAGCTGTCATAAATGTGTCATTCCGGCCGGAATTTTATTTTGGTTGCAAATAAAAAATGGGCGGAATCTACTTTGAAAACAACGATTTCCGGCGCGCTTCGCTGCGGGAATGACGGCGGGTTAATGTTAAAAACTTTTTATGGACCGGAAAAACAAAAGAACTTTTCTTGTGGTCAATGCCGATGACCTGGGCAGGGACACCTCTGTAAATGCGGCGATAGAAAAGGCCCGCCGCATGGGCATATTGAATTCGGCAAGCATCATGGCCGGAGGGGAGGCCTTTGAGGAGGCCGTTGAGCTTGTCCGCAGTCTTCCGGGTCTTTCCGTGGGCCTCCACGCAACGTTCTGCGACGGGCGCGCCGTGCTCCCGCACTCCGTGATACCAGACATCACTGATGAAAGAGGTTTTTTCGAGAAAAACCCGGCAAAAGCGGGCATCAGGTACTGGAGCGGGAGAAAGACACTGGCAGGACAGCTTGAGGCGGAGATAGAGGCACAGTTCGACCGTCTCCAGGAGGCCGGGATAAGGCCTGCGCACGTGGACTCCCATCATCACCTGCATGCCCATCCGGTCCTGTTTGGGCTGCTCTGCAGGGCCGCGGACAGGCGGGGCGTCAGGTGGCTCAGGATGCCTCCCGGGCCTTTGGGGCCAATAAGGTCATTTGACAGGCTTTTTGCATGGGCCCGGAGGGGCCATGAATGGGCTGCCTTCAAGGCTCTTGAATTATTCAACGCCAGAAGGGCGCGGGCAATGGGGTTTCGTTTTGCTAACACCTATGGGCTTTCCCATACCGGTCGGGTCCGCGAGGATTACCTTCTGGGGCTGATGCTGCATATAAAGGGGCCGGTCGCGGAGGTCTTTCTGCATCCTGACCTCTCCACGCCCGGCGGGACAAGAGAGCTTGATGCGGCAGTCTCCGAAAAGGTGAAAAGGCTTGCCCGCTCATGCAGCATCACCCTGGCAGGTTTCAAAGACGTGCCCGATATGGTGTAAAATAACAAAAAAACGTGGAAAGGTTTTTGACGATTTCCCTTTAAGGTGATAATACGATGAAGACGATCGGCATAATTCTTATAGCGGCCCTCTGTGCCGCGGTTGGCGAGACCTTTTTAAGTTATGGGATGAGGAGGATCGGAGACATAGACTGGAGTGAGCCTTCCAAGTGGGCCGGCTGGTTTGGCACCGTGATCACCTCTCCCTACATTGTTATAGGCACCGCGCTTCTGGCCTGCTTTTTCTTCCTGTACCTTATTTCTCTTTCCCAGGCGGACTTGAGTTTTGTAATGCCCCTTACCGCTTTCTCCTACATTGCGGCAGCCTTCATGGCCAAGATATTCCTGAAAGAGGAGATATCCTGGCTCAGGTGGTCCGGCATAGTCGTGATAGTGCTTGGGATAACCCTTATCGCCGTGGGCTCGTCCAGTTCGTCCCTTCATGCCGCGCCCGCAAAGGAGCAAAGCACCGCCGTATCCGAATGACGCATCCGGGCGGAAATTTCCCGTGTGCCCTGCTACAATCGGTAATGGTACACCTTAACGTTACCTCATTACGGCCGGATTTATTCTGGTTGCAAATAAAAACGGGCGGAATCTTTTCTTGCCGTAAAAGGCAAGAACGATTCCCGTCGTAGCGGGAACGAGCAAGCCAAGCCCACCTCGCCTCCTTGTCTCTGGGATTCAAAAAAACTGTACCATAACCCGGCAATCATGTTCCTTGTTTTAAGTGCTCCCGGTTTTTTATAATAACCTGTTATGGACGCAGTGGTGATTATCCCTGCCAGGTATCTCTCCAGCCGTTTCCCCGGCAAGGCCCTAGCACCCCTTAAAAACAGGCCCCTCTTGCAGCACGTCTTTGAGAAAGCCAAAAGCAGCCGTCTGGCAAGCGAGGTCATAATAGCCACGGACAGCACGCAGATACTGGAGGCGGCGCGCTCCTGGGGCGCTAATGCGGTCATGACCTGGGACGGGCACCCCTCGGGCACCGACAGGGTGGCAGAGGCGGCGAAGGGGACAAGGGCCGGGATAATAGTGAACCTGCAGGGTGATGAGCCGGTGATAAGACCGGAAATGATCGATGATGTTATAATGCTCATGGCCGATGAAGCGGCCGATATCGGCACGCTGGTCCGCCGCATAGAGAGCGTGGAAGAGTTCCGGGACCCGAACGTCGTGAAAGCGGTGTTTGACCGGGCCGGCCGCGCACTTTATTTTTCGCGCTCGCCAATTCCTTTCCCAAGGGACGCAGGGGAAGGTTTTTTGCCCTGCGCCTATAAGCATATAGGCATATACGCCTACCGGAAGGAAAGCCTTTTGAAGCTTTCCGGGCTCAGGCCCACCAGGCTGGAGCAGGTGGAAAAACTTGAGCAGCTCCGGGCGCTTGAAAACGGCATGGTGATAAAAGTGAAGGAAAGCGAGTTCGACTCCATAGGGGTTGATACCCCTGAAGACCTTGAGAGGGTGGAAAAATGGCTAAGTTCATATTCGTAACCGGAGGGGTGGTCTCGGCGCTCGGAAAGGGGATAGCTGCCGCCGCCACAGGTGCGATCCTGGAGAGCATGGGGCTCAAGGTGACCCTCCAAAAGCTGGACCCGTACATAAACGTTGACCCGGGCACCCTCTCGCCGTTCCAGCATGGCGAGGTCTTTGTGACGGACGACGGGGCGGAAACGGACCTGGACCTTGGCCATTACGAGAGGTTCACGCACGCCAGGACCACCAAGGGCAACAACTTTACAAGCGGAAAGATATATTACAACGTCATATCGAAGGAGAGACGCGGCGATTACCTCGGGGACACCGTCCAGGTGGTGCCCCACATAACGGATGAGATAAAGCAGGCGATAAAGGGCGTGGCAGGGGACTACGATGTTGTCCTCGTGGAGATAGGCGGCACCGTGGGCGACATAGAGGGACAGCCCTTCCTCGAGGCGATAAGACAGATGCGCTACGACGTGGGCAAGGAGAACGTCTTTTACATGCACCTTACGCTGGTCCCCTATATCGGTGCTGCAGGGGAGCTTAAGACCAAGCCCACCCAGCACAGCGTGATGAAGCTCAGGGAGATTGGTGTTCAGCCGGACATGCTCCTTTGCCGGACGGACCGCCCGCTGCCCGAAGGCATGAAGAAGAAGATAGCGCTGTTTACCAACGTGGACCAGGAATTCGTTATAGCGGCCGAGGACGTGGAGCATATATATGAAGTGCCCCTGATGCTGGAGAAGGAGGGCCTTTCCGCCTGTGTGACCAAGCGCCTTGGGCTCCCGGATAGAAAGCCGGACCTCGATGTCTGGCGGCGCGTGGTGGCGGGCCTGAAAGACCCCTCTGGCAGCGTGTCCATAGCTGTCGTGGGCAAGTACATAGGGCTCAAGGACTCCTACAAGAGCCTCACGGAGGCGCTCACCCATGGGGGCATCGCCAATAACGCATCTGTGCATATAGAATGGGTGGATTCCGAGGAGATAGAGGCCCAGGGCCCGGAGAAATTCCTCTCCGAAGTGGACGGCATCCTGGTGCCAGGAGGGTTCGGCTACCGGGGCATAGAGGGCAAGATAGAGGCCATACGGTTTGCGCGCGAAAAGAAGATACCTTTTTTTGGCATCTGCCTGGGCATGCAGTGCGCGGTCATCGAGTACGCCAGGAACGTCTGCGGACTGAAGGCCAACAGCACAGAGTTTGACGCAAGCTGTCCGGAGCCCGTTATCTATCTTATGGAAAAGTGGTTCAATTTCAGGAAGGGCAGTTTCGAGATAAGGGATCTGAACTCGGACCTCGGGGGCACTATGCGGCTTGGGGCCTATCCCTGCGTCCTCAAGGAGGACACGAAGGCGTTCACGGCCTACGGCGTCCGGGAACTGTCCGAACGCCACAGGCACCGTTACGAGTTCAACAATAAATACAGGGACATCCTTGGCGGCAGCGGTTTGACGATAAGCGGCACCAGCCCGGACGGCGAGCTTGTCGAGATAGTGGAGATGCCCGGGCATCCCTGGTTCCTGGGCTGCCAGTTCCATCCGGAGTTCAAGTCCCGTCCCACAGAGCCCCATCCCCTTTTCAGGGCCTTCATCGGGGCGGCCCTTAATGAAAAGCGCTCGCTTTTCCCGCTTTCAGGTAAAGACCAGCCCGGCGGGCCGCCTGATGGCGATGGTAAAGAAAAAAAACGGGGACAGAAGCGCAGGCAGCAATAGAGAAACAAAAGTAAAGAACAAAAAAGTCCTATGAAGACCGCAAAGGTAAGGATCCTCACTGAGGAGATAGGCGGGGGCGGCCCGCTCATGATAATCGCAGGCCCCTGCGTGATAGAAAGCCGGGACGTCGTCTTCCATACGGCGGCAAGGCTGAAGGAGATATGCTCCGCCCTGGGGCTGCCCTACGTTCTTAAAAGCTCTTATGACAAGGCAAACAGGAACTCGGTGTCTTCCTTCAGAGGGCCAGGACTGGAGCGCGGGCTGCAGGTGCTTGCGGACGCAAAGGCTTCCCTCGGCGTGCCGGTCATCTCGGACGTGCACTCGGTGGAGGAGACGCAGGCCGCCGCGCATGTGCTTGACGCCCTCCAGGTGCCGGCTTTCCTGTCCAGGCAGACAGACCTGATACTTGCGGTTTCGCGCACCGGCAAGCCCGGCAATATCAAAAAAGGGCAGTTTTTGTCTCCGCAGGAGATGGAAAACGCGGTGGGGAAGTTCACTTCCACCGGGAACCGGTCCCTGATGCTTACGGAAAGAGGCACGGCCTTCGGGTATAATAACCTTGTCGTTGACATGCGGGGGATACCCATCATGAGGGCCTTCGGTTACCCCGTTGTGTTTGACGCTACCCACAGCGTCCAACTGCCCGGAGGGCAAGGAACGCGCTCAGGCGGGCAGAGGGAATTTGCCCTGACCCTGGCAAAGGCGGCGGTGGCCGCAGGGGCCGACGGCATCTTCATGGAGGTGCATCCGGAGCCCGGGAAGGCCCTTTGCGACGGGCCTAACATGATAGCCCTTGACGATGTCCAGGAGTTCCTTGCCGCACTCAAGAGGATAAAAGAGGCGTTATAGCGCTGTATGGAAGATAACAGAGAGCTGCTACGAGAGGCTGAAAGGGTCTTGAAGGTGGAAGCCGATGCGTTGATCGCGCTCATCGGCAGGCTGGGTGACGGTTTTTTAAAGACCGTACAGATGATAGATGGATGCAAGGGCAGGGTCATCGTAACCGGAATGGGCAAATCCGGCCTTGTGGGCAAGAAGATATCTGCCACTTTTTCCTCCGTGAATATCCCTTCCATTTTTTTGCACCCTGCGGAAGCCATCCATGGGGACCTCGGAATGGTTACCGAGCATGACGTGGTGCTAGCCATCTCCAACAGCGGCGAGACCGAGGAGCTTATAGCCATTCTGCCCCACATTAAAAAAACCGGCGCACCGCTAGCGGCAATGAGCGGAAACTGCGCCTCCACTTTGTGCAGGGCCGCCGCCGCCATCATCGACATAGGTGTAAAGGAGGAGGCCTGCCCGCATAACATAGTGCCCACGGCATCAACCACGGCAACACTTGCCATGGGGGACGCACTTGCCGTTGTCCTGATAAGGAAAAGGGGTTTCAGGGAAGAGGATTTTGCCAGTCTCCATCCGGGCGGCAGCCTTGGGAAAAAGCTCCTGGTCACGGTGAGGGACCTCATGATATGCGGAAAAGACATGCCCTCAGTTTCGCCGGACACCCCCATGTCCGGGGTGATCCTGGAGATGTCATCCAAGAGGCTTGGCATGACCCTTGTTGCCGACGGCTCCGGCATGGTTCTGGGGGTAATAACCGACGGTGACCTGAGGAGAGCCATAGAGCAGCATGGCAAGGAGCTTTTCGACATGCAGGCACGCAAGCTCATGAGCAAAAACCCTAAATCCGTGCATGCGGGCGAGCTTGCTTTCCGGGCGCTTGAAAAAATGGAAAACCATTCGATAACGACTCTTGCGGTTCTGGATAATAAGGGCAGGGCAGAGGGCGTCATACATATAACCGATATCTTAAAGAAGGGCATCGCTTGAAAAGGCAGAGGGAAAAGCCCTTGGGCGCAAAGGCGCTCAAAGAGCGGGCCAGAAAGGTAAAACTCCTCATATTCGATGTGGACGGAGTGCTCACCGACGGAGGGATAATACTGGACGGGGACGGCGACGAATATAAAAAGTTCGACGTCCGGGACGGGCACGGCATAAAGCTGCTCCAGCGGTCGGGCGTGAACGTGGCGATAATAACCGGAAGGTATTCCAGGGTGGTGGAAAAGCGGGCCGGCGAGCTTGGCATTATGGAGGTTTACCAGCGCTGCATCGAGAAGGCGCCCGCATACGAGGCGCTCATTGCAAAGCTCGGACTCTCCGCGGAGGAAACGGCTTATGTTGGCGACGACGTGGTCGATATTCCGATACTCAGGCGCGCAGGGCTTCCGGTGGCCGTCGCGGATGCCCACGAGGAGGCAAAAAGGCACGCGCTCATGATAACGAAGGCGAAGGGCGGCTGCGGGGCCGCCAGGGAATGCGCGGAATTCATAATGAAGGCCAAGGGGCTCTGGGATGGCATCATCGACTCCTACCGTAAAGCTTAACCTGCCCACAATACTTACGTTAAGCAGGGTGCTAGTCATCCCTGTTTTCCTGTACGTCGCGCCGGACTACCCGGTTGCGGGGGCGTCAGTTTTCGCTTTTGCCTCGATGACGGATTGGTTCGACGGCTACCTGGCCAGGAAGACCGGGGACATTACAAAGTTCGGCATCATCATGGACCCCATCGCGGACAAGTTCCTCGTCATCTCCGCCCTCATACTCATGGTATACATGGAAGAGCTTGCGGTCTGGGTGGCCTCGGCCCTCATTCTGAGGGAGTTCCTGGTAACCGCTCTCCGGGTGGTGGCCTTGTCCAAGGGAATGGTGATGCCTGCGGAGATGGGGGGCAAGCTGAAGGCGGTCTTTCAGTTCATTGCGGTGACCTGTCTTGTCCTGGACGGCAGGAGCTATGGCTCTTTTCACGATATCGGCACCTGCCTTATCTACCTGGCCCTCGCGCTTTCGGTCTTCTCCGGGGTCAAATATACGATATCTTTCCGGAGGTCTTCGGTATAGGCGAAATGGCGAAGCCTGCCTTCCTTCTGGCATGTTATCTGCTTGGCTCGCTGCCTTTTGGTCTTTTGATCGCAAGCGCCAAGGGCATTGACCTCAGAAAGACCGGCAGCGGTAACATAGGGGCCACCAATGTGTTAAGGAGTGCGGGCAAATGGGCAGCGTTGTTCACCCTTCTTGGCGATTCCATGAAGGGTGCGGCCGCAGTTGCCGTCGCGAGGCTTTTGGGCCTGGATGCCATCTGGCAGGGCATGGCTGGATTTTGCGCCGTGCTGGGCCACAACTTCTCCGTTTTTCTTAAATTCAAAGGCGGAAAAGGAGTGGCAACGAGCCTGGGAGTGATCGCCTCCATTTCGCCGCTGTCGGGGGCCTTTGCTGTTGCCGTGTGGCTTGCGGTCGCCCTGTTGACCAGATATTCATCACTTTCAGCTCTCGTGGCGTTCGCGGCGCTGCCTGCGGCCTCATATTTTCTGGGCGCACCCGGGCCCGTTGTCCTTACCGCTGCGGCCCTTGCGCTCTTGATAATCGTGAGGCATACGGGCAATATAAAAAGACTTATCAGCGGCGGTGAACGGAGAATTGGTGAGAAGGCATAGGTTTTTCAGCTTTTTTTCTTTTTCTTTTTCTTTTTTGACGGCGTTTTTTATCTTCTTTTCAGCATCCGCCCTTTGTGCGGCCATGCCGGCGGCCCGGGCAGCCGCCTTCAGCAACAGCCCGTCGGCACCGCCTGCCCCGAGGGAAAACGAGCCGCTAGCCTATGTGCTTATGGAAAGGGCGGCAAACGATCCGGCCCACTCCGGGGCTTTCCTGCAGCAGGCTCTTCTTGCGGCTCCCAATTTCCCGCCGGTGTATTTCAGTCTTGCGGCCCGGGAGTTCCGGAATTTCCCTGGAGGTCTTTTGAGCGGGATTTATTATTGCATCGAGGGTTTCAAGGCGTACGGCAGGAACTGGTGGTGGGCCATGGACTTGTCAGGCCTTCTTGCCTTTGCCCTCGTCTGGTCTTTTTTCATCGCCCTTGCGGCGGCGGCGGCCCTCAGGTTTTCCAGGGAGTTCCCGCTTTTGAAGCACGATATAAACGAGGACAGGAGACATTTTTTCCTGTTCCTGCTGCCGGCGGCAGGGGCTTTTTTCGGGCCTTTTTTCTTCCTGGCCTCAGTTTTTCTTCTGCTTGGCCTGTATTTTCAAAAGCGGGACCGGGTGCTTGTCTACCTGATAATGCTGTTTTTTGTATTTGTGCCATACCTGTCCGGATGGGCCGAAAGTGTTTATCACATGGCCACGCCGGATATGAGGGCGGTGGTAGCGGTAAATGAGGGCACGGACAGTTCGCTTGCACTTGACACCCTTCAGGGCGAAAGGGATTTTGACTCCCTTTTTTCCTACGGCCTGGCCGCGGGCAGGGCAGGGAAGTTTCCAGACGCCATTGCCGCCTACAGCGCGGCAATAGACAAAAAAAAGGACGCGCGGGCATATGTAAACCTGGGAAACTGCTACTATCTGCTTGGAGAGCCGGACAAGGCCGGCCAGTTCTATCAGGCATCCATAGGCATAAGGCCGGGCGCCGCGGCCTATTTCAACCTGGCCCGCATCAGCAGGGACCAGCTGGACTACAAAAAGGGAGACGAGCTTTATAAAGAGGCCGAAGACCTCGACCCTTCAAAGGTGTCCCGGTTCATGGGCGAAGAGGAGGGAAATTCATCGGCCGTCAGGCTGATGTATGACTCCCTTGGCATGCACGATTTCTATGGCCTGTTCAGAAAGGTCCAAAGGGGCAGCAGGGCTTCGTCACTTGGCCTGTGTCCGTCCCTCCTTGCGCCGGCCGCCATCCTGTTTGCGGTATTTTTCTTTTTTTACGGCAAAAAAGGCAGAGTGAAGGCATTCAGGTGTTCCAGGTGCGGCAACATCCTGTGCGAAAGGTGCGAAAAGGACCTCTACTGGGGCAGGATGTGCAGCGATTGCTACCGCAGTCTTGTCAAGATAGAGGTCCTGGACCCAAAAAAACGCGTGGCCAGGCTCCTTAAGATCCATGGCAGCCAGTTGAAGCGGAGCGCGCTAATCAGGGCGCTTGGGTTTGCCCCGCCGGGGATCGCCTATATCTACGGCGGCAATATATTGCAGGGTATGCTGATGCTGTGGGGCTTTCTTTTTTTCCTGCTGGCGGCGCTTCTGAACCCCCTGTTCACCGTGGGCCTTTCCACCATGGGGCATGCATGGCTTGATTACATTGCGGCAATCGGGATAGGCCTGCTATATGTGCTGTCTTTTGCCGGCATCCGGAGGAGGCAGGGACGCGAATGGCTTTAGAAGGCACGCTCAAGGAATTCGGGCTCACCGATATTCTCCAGCTGATATACTACCAGAGGAAAACGGGCGTACTGACCGTGGAGGCTGGTTTTGACCGCGTCAGAATACTTTTCTATGAAGGCAACATAGTCTTCGTGGAATCCAGCAGGCGAACGGAATCCAGGATGGGCATACTGCTGCTTAAAAAGGGGCTTATCAAGGAGAAGGACCTGGAGGCCGCCCTCGCCCAGCAGAAGGCAACCGGGGCAAAGCTTGGAAATGCGCTGGTGAAGATGGGCGCCATCTCGGGCGATAGCCTAAGGGACACGCTTGTGCAGCAGTTCACAGAGCTCATTAGCTATCTTTTTACCTGGAGGCAGGGCCGCTACGAGTTCAAGCCCCAGGGCATCCCGGTGGACAAGGACATCCCCATATCCCTCGATACGCAGCACATCCTGATGGAGGGATTGAGGATCCTGGATGAATGGTCCGCAGTGGAAGGGAAGATCACGCTGGAGAGCGTATTCACAAAGACTCAGGCCCCCCCGGTGGAGCTGGATGAGACCGGCAAGCAGGTTTATGACCTGGTTGACGGCGAAAACGATGTAAGCGCCATCGCCGGCATAAGCGGCATTGACAGCTTCAGGATATCCAAGACCCTTCTCGAGCTTTACGAAAAAGGGGTTGTCGAAAAAAAGGCCACCGGCAAAAAGTCTGAGCCTGCCCTTTCAAAGGCCGCCCCGAAGGACAGGAGGCTGCCTCCTTTCATCCTGGAAGGGGCGCTTGCCGTCCTCTTCCTGCTTTCCGCGGGCGCCCTCTACGCTGGATACCAGGCGCACCCTGTGGTCTCCAAAAAGTATGCGGCCTCTGCCGCGATAGACAGGCTCCGGTTCGGAGTCGAGGTCTACCGCGTGGAAAACGGAAGGTACCCTGCCGGGCTTGAGCACGTGGGCCCCACGACAGACCCCTGGGGGAATCCCTACGATTACATGGTGACCGGCTCGGGCTTCACTATCGTTTCATACGGACCAGACGGCGTGCCGGGAAACGGAGACGACATCCACTGATAATATGGATTAGCGTTAAGCGAGGCGATAATGACAAATAGAGAAAAAGTCCCTGCATTCGATGCCGAAGGCATAAAATGGATGCCGAGCATTAAGCGAGGCGATAATGACAGATAGGAAAAAAGTCCCTGCATTCGATGCCGAAGGCATAAAAAAGGCGGTCGTGCTTTTAAGCGGCGGGCTGGACTCGGCAACTGCGGCCGCGATTGCCAGACAGGAGGGCTACACGCCGTTCGCGCTCAGCTTCAGCTATGGGCAGAGGCACGCCCGGGAGCTTGAGTCCGCGTGTGCGGTGGCCAAGTCCCTCGGGATAAGTGAGCACCTCCTCATGAGCTTCGATATGGGGCTGATAGGCGGCTCCGCGCTTACCTCGGCCATCGAGGTCCCAAAAGGCGAGGCCCCCTCCGGGGGGGCGATACCCGTTACCTATGTGCCTGCCAGAAATACCGTGTTTCTGTCTTTTGCGCTGGCATGGGCCGAGACCCTGGAGGCAGCTGACATATTCATGGGCGCAAACGTAATGGACTACAGCGGATATCCCGATTGCAGGCCCGAGTACCTGGCCGCTTTCGAGCAGATGGCCAACCTGGCAACGAGGGCGGGCGTTGAAGGCAGGATAAGGTTCAGGGTGCACGCGCCTCTGCTGCACATGACGAAAGGCGAGATCATCAGGAAGGGCACGGAGCTTGGGGTAGACTATTCGCTTACCTGGAGCTGCTACGACCCGCAGCCCTCCGGGAGCCCCTGCGGCAGGTGCGACAGTTGCCTTTACAGGGCAAAGGGGTTTGCTGACGCTGGCATCCCAGACCCGCTGTTTGAAAAATGAGCCGGAGCGTTTTTGGGATAGCATCCCGGTTTTCGCTTTTTCTGCTTTTTTGACTGCCGCTGCATGGACTCGCTCCGCTGCATCCCCTGAACTCGCCCCAACGGGCTCAGACAGACGGGGATGCGGGCGCTCGCTTCACCGACACCGGCGACGCAAAAAAGCAATGACCGCTCAAATCCGGCATTGTTGCCCTAAATTTAAGGATTCTTCCCGAATCCCGTTGGCGCGCACGGCAAATTTTATTTTAATCAACCTTGATTTGGCGTCCTACGGGCCAAGGCCCGCGTAATCCTCTCAATGTGTGTGGGAGCCCCCACTCGCCGCGATACGAGATTTTTTTGAGGGGCGGGTGATATGAGCGCAGAGGCCGCCCGTCCCCCACACAAAACCCTGAAGAGCCAAAATTAAAAATCTCAGGAGTTCAAAACTTAAATCGGGATAATGCCATTTTCATCAGAAGTTGAAATAAAAGCACCGCCTGTGATAATTTATTCGTCATGCCTGTTGAGAGGAAACTTAAGATAGGGCTTCCCAAAGGGAGCCTTCAGGAGTCCACGCTGAAGCTTTTCAGGAAAGCTGGCTATCACATCTCCGTCTCTTCGCGTTCGTACTATCCTTCATTCGATGACCCGCAGATAGAGGCCATGCTCATAAGGGCGCAGGAGATGGCCGGGTATGTGGAAAAAGGGATACTGGACTGCGGGTTGACCGGCAGGGACTGGATCCTGGAGCAGAACGCGGACGTGCATGAAGTGGCGGAGCTGATCTATGCGAAAGAAGGGCTAAAGCCGGTAAGGTGGGTGGTGGCGGTGCCCCAGAATTCTTCCATAAGGAAGCTCAAGGACCTGAACGGGAAGCGCGTCTCAACGGAGCTTGTAAGCTATACGAAAAGATATTTAAAGAAAAACGGCGTGAAGGCGGAGGTGGAGTTTTCCTGGGGGGCAACCGAGGTGAAGCCGCCTCACCTTGCCGATGCCATAGTGGAGCTCACCGAGACGGGCAGCTCCCTGCGGGCAAACAACCTGCGCGTGGTGGAAACGATGCTTGAGTCCAGCACCCGGTTCATCGCGAACAGGAAATCATGGAAAGACCGCTGGAAAAAGCAGAAGATGGAAAACCTGGTGCTGCTATTAAGGGGCGCGCTTGCGGCCGAGGAGAAGGTCGGCCTGAAGATGAACGTGCCGGACAAGTCGCTGGACCGGGTGCTGAAATGTCTGCCCTCCATGAACTCGCCCACGATCTCTCTGCTTACCGAGAAGGGCTGGTACGACCTGGACGTGGTCATAGACGAAAAGACGGTGAGGGACCTCATCCCGGAGCTCAAGCGCGCCGGGGCCACGGGCATTGTGGAGTATCAGCTGAATAAGGTAATCCCGTAGGACCTCAGCCGGTTCCGTCCTTAAATTTTTTTTTGAAAAACCCAGATTGATCCCTTCGGTTGGCCGCTTTTTTGGAATTCCTGATCTTTAGACTGGCTTCAATATTTCTCTGCAATGAAGGAAGATCGAGGGCAGGCCTAAAGCAATATCCGGTGCTGGTAATGTTCCGGCCTGGACATCATGTGTGACCACAATATGCCAAGACCCGCGAAATAAACCATCGGAGAGACAACCAGGACGCATACAAGCTGCGCAACGCCCGCCCCAACACGTCCTTTTACCATGTTGATTATCGAGATGATGAAGGCAGCCACGTTCAGGGCCCATCCTATCAGACCAGTGCCCGGCACCGGTATAAGAAAAAGCGCCCAAGCAACAGCCAGGCATATCCAGCCGGCCTTCACCGGGGGCATCCCGGCGTCAAAATGCACTCTTTCTTTTTCTGTTACTGCTGCTTCTGTTTCTTTTTCTTTATCTGCGGGGCTTTCTTCCATGATGGTCCTGAAATTATAACAGAATGTCCGGCCTGTAGTTTTTTGGGGGGTGGAAACAGGGAAGGCAGTCCAGAAAAGAAGGTGCTGTTATTCTCCGGCGCGAGGGGCGTCAGGCACTATCACCACTTTGAGCGCTCCGGAACCTTCAGCCGCAAGCGCGAACCCTTTTTGTATCTCCGAAAGCGAAACGGTGTGCGTCACCATCTTTTTTACGTTTATGCCGCCTTTTTCAATAAGCGACAGAGCCTCCCTCAGGTCTTCGGGCGCCGCGCCATAGGAGAACATTACCGTTATCTCGTCCCTCCAGAACCTCATGGAGGGGATATTTATGTCCTCGCGTGGCACCGCGAAAAAAAGGACGGTCCCCCTCCTGTCCACGGCGGAGGCCGCATGCCTGGCGGCTTGCGCCGCCCCGGCGCACACGATGACCCGGTTTGCAAGCCTGCCGTTGTTTCTTTCCTTAAGCGCATCGGCCGAGAACCCGTCCGCATTAAACACATGGTCCGCCCCTATGAGCTCCGCGGCCTTGCCCATCCGGTATTCGTTTATGTCTGTTGCGAAGACCGTGCCCCCTTTCAGCCTGGCCATCTGAATGTGCAGGAGCCCCGAGACTCCGGAGCCGATCACAAGCACCGTATGCCCGCTTTCCACATGCGCGCGCCTCTGCCCGGCAACAACGCACGCCAGCGGCTCTATCATCGCCGCTTCCTCGTAGCTCACACTCCCGGGCAGCAGAAGCGTGCCGTGCCTTACGTTCATGGCGGGCACCCGTATGTATTCCGAAAACCCGCCAGGCTCGTAATTGCCCGCATGGAGCGCCTCGCATGCCGTGTAATCGGAGGCCTTGCAATAATGGCATTCGTAGCACGGCACATGGTGGGAAACGAAAACCCTGTCGCCTTTTTTGAAGCCCTTCACGCGGTTTCCCGCGGCAACTATCTCGCCGGCCATCTCATGCCCCAGGACGCGCGGGGCTTTCTGCTGCCTGTACCACTGCAAGATGTCCGTGCCGCAGATGCCGGAGGCCATCATTTTTACAAGTATCTCGTCTTCCGATATGGCGGGCACCGTACGTTCCTCGATGCGGAGGTCGGTGTTGCTGAAATATACGGCCACTTTCAAAAAAAACGCCCTCTAAACCTTCTCCAGGCTTTCGTCAACGGATTCCGCGGCAGCGGACTTTTTGCTTGCCTGGTAGAGCTCTAAGGCCTCGCTGGCTGTGGCCCCCTTGTGCACGATGGCCCTTACCGCCTTCATCATCCCGGCAGGGCTGTCGCTCTGGAAGATGTTTCTGCCCATGTCCACGCCCCTGGCCCCGGCTCTGATGGCGTCCTCGGTCATCCGGAGGGCTTCCATCTCCGGGAGCTTCTTGCCCCCCGCGATGACTATTGGCACGGGGCAGCCCTCCACCACTTTGTGAAAATCCTCGCAGTAATAGGTCTTCACGAAGTTGGCCCCGATTTCCGCGGCCATCCTGCATGCCAGCCCAAGATACCTTGCGTCACGGGCCATCTCCTTGCCTACCGCGGTTATGGCCAGCACGGGCATGCCGTACCTCTGGGCCTCGTTCACCAGCCTGCCCAGATTTGATATTGTCCTTTCCTCGTTTTTGGCGCCCACGAATATGGACATGCCCACTCCGGAGGCGTTCAGCCTGAGCGCCTCCTCCATGGATATGATTATGTCCTCATTGGACAGCTCGCCAAGGATGCTTGGCCCTCCGGAGACCCTCAGGCAGACGGACGTTTTTGTTGCCGGGTCTATGGATGTCCTCAAAATGCCCCTGGTCACAAACAGGCAATCCGCCTGGGGGACAAGAGGGGTGATATTTTTCATGTCCCTGAGCCCGGTCGTGGGGCCCTGAAAATAGCCGTGATCCACGGCGAGCATGACCGTTTTGCCGGTCTTGGGGCTGAATATCCTTGAAAGCCTGTTTTTTATCCCGAAGTCCATGGAGTTTTTTCCTTTCTCCTTTGCCGCAAAAATTGGATTAACTGAGTATATGAAAAAGGGGCATGTCTGTCAATTTTGCCGCCCGGAGGCAATGGTTGAACCTTTAAATCCTGATGATATACTGTGTGCAGGAGATGGTCTTTCCCGGGCGCGTCCTCCGCCCGGGCAGTAAAAACAAAACATGACAAAAAAACAAAAAACGCTGAAGGGAGTTTTTTGTTTTCCCGAAGGAGGCAACCGAGATGCCAAAAGGACATGTTAAAACAGAAGTGGACATCAACTCTGCCGGCGTGGAGGAACTTATGAAACTGAAAGGGCTGGACAGGAAGAAAGCCCAGGCCCTGGTGGACTATCGAGATGAGAACGGCGCTTTTGAAAGCTGGGTCGACCTGGAAGACGTGGAGGGCTTCACAAGCAAGATAATTGATGAAATGAAGGCAAGCGGCGCAACGCTTGGCGAATTGGAAGAAGAGGGCGAAGCGGAGGAGTGGTAGAGACAAAGAGGGGCGCCGCATGGAAAATCTTTTCCCTGCGCCGCCCCTCTCACTTAAAGATCAGACCCTCAGACCTTTATCCCGCAGCATTGCCGTGATCGCTTCCCTGTGGTCTCCCTGCAGCTCCAAAACGCTGTCCTTGAGCGCGCCGCCTGTGCCCAGGCGGGCCTTCATAAACTTAAGCAGTGATTCCATCTCGGCCAGGGGCATGGCCAGCCCGCATACCAGGGTTACCGTCTTGCCGCCCCTGCCTTTCCTCTCCAGCCTGATATGCAGCTTTTGCGCGGCCGCGCCTCCTGCGGACGGCTTATCTGCCGGGGGCGTTTTTGTTTTCTGTTTTTTTTCTTCCCTGCCGGTTTCCCCCGGATCAGTGGAATATACCAGCCTCGATCTCTCTTTGCGCATTTTCCCCCTCAGTTTTAAAGCCTGAATATCCTTGATGCCTCATGGCGGCTTGCCGCATATAACGGCAGCCCCCCATATGCGGCGCGGTGCGTTTTCAAGGCTATATCCGGACGGTTGTTATGCCCGGAAAGGTGCGCAAGGCATGCCCATTTAAGGCGTGCCCCGTGATCCCTGATAAGCTCCGCCGCCTCCGTGTTGGAGATATGGCCCCTGGGGCCCCTGATGCGCTTTTTCAGGAACTCCGGATAAGGCCCGCGCCGCAGCATGAACGGGTCGTAGTTGCTTTCCATAAATACGCCATCCAGGGTGGAAATGAGGCCGCCAAGCCCTTCGAAGGGATGGCCGAGGTCGGTAAGTATCCCAAGCTTCTTTCCTTCATATGAGACAACGAACGCCACCCCTTCTGCGGCATCATGGCTTGTGGGTATGGTGCGCACGGAGACCGGGCCAAACTGAAGGACGCTGCCCGTAAGGAACGTGCGTGCGTCTTTCATGCGGCCAGGGGGCGAAACCGCGGCATAGAGGGTCCCCGGTGTCAGGTAGACCGGAAGTCCGAACTTTCTCTGGTAGACGCCAGCGTATCTTATGTGGTCAGAGTGGTCGTGGGAGATAATCAGGGCATCTATCCCTTTTGCGTCCCTTCCGCAGGCATTGAGCCTTGTCATGACAGCAGAGCCTGGTATGCCCGCGTCAAAGAGCAGCCTTACGCCGCCAGCCTCGACATATATGGAGTTTCCGATGCTTCCAGACTGAAGTGAAATGGCGATCATGCCGTCCATGGACAGGAAAAATATTAACCGGTGGGAGGAATTAATTTCAAATGCCGCTCGGGGGAACCGGGCTGTGACGCGCCAGGGCAAAAAAATGGTTCTTCCGGGAACAGGCAAAGCGCGGACGCGAGGTCGCCTGTTTGGTTGTCATTCCCGCAAGCGTTAGCGCGGACGGGAATCAGCCTTTAAAGGCGATTCCGCCCGTTTTTATCCGAAACCGGAATAAATCCGGCCGGAATGGCGGACTTGAAGGATATAGGCATGATGCATGTGAAAATTTGAGCCGCGCCCGCCCCGCATGGGATCTGAATAGCCAAAAAAATGGGCAGGTGCTCAATGCTCTCCGCTTTCGCTGCCCACAAGCTCCATGAACTTGTCCACCACCCTTGGGTCAAAGTGTGTTCCGGACCGCTGCCGCATGTGCTCGATCACACGCTCCCTGGGCCATGGCTCCCTGTACGGCCGGTCGGAGCGCAGCGCGTCCCATACATCAGCCACGGCAAATATCCTGGCGGCAAGCGGTATCTGCTCGCCTTTCAGCCCTTTGGGATAGCCTGTCCCATCCCACCTTTCGTGATGCAGGTAGGGAACCGGCAGCGCCGGCCTGAGGTATGCGATGGGCTGGAGGAGGTCAAGGGCATAGATCGGGTGCCGGTTCATGATCTCCCGCTCCTCTTTGGTAAGCGGCCCCGGCTTTAGCAGGATGCTGTCCGGTATGCCCATTTTCCCTATGTCGTGCAGCAGCGCGCCGCGCCGCAGATGTATAAGGCTCGATTCGCCCATCCCCATCGCCCGGGCCAGCTTCATCGTAAGCATGGTCACCCGGGATGTGTGGCCTTCCGTCTCCCTGTCCCTCAGGTCAAGCGCGCGGGACCATCCCTCCAGGGTGGTGTCATAGGCCAGGGCTAGCTCCGTGTTGCTCCTTTGCAGGCCGTTGAACAGCGTGGCGTTTTCTATGGCTATCGCCGCCTGCGAGGCCATAACGCCAAGGAAGTCCATCCACTCGCTGTCCGTTTTCAGGGAGGTCCTGTGGAAGAGCTCAAGCGCGCCCAGTATCTGCCCCTTCGTTATGAGAGGGGCGGCAAAGTACGAAACGAACCCCTCCCTGGCAATGGCCTCCGCTCGGTCGCCCATGGTCCCGGCGATATTTTCGATGCCTATGGTCCTGCGCTCAAGCGCCGCAAGCCCCGCGCCGCCTTCTCCCAGGCGCTGGGAGGTCTCTTTCATCTCCTTTGTGCGAAAACCCCTGCCCGCCGCGTAATGGAAGGTGAGGGTGGTTGTGTCCATAAGAAGGATGTCGGCCGCGTCCACCTTTAGCTGCGTGCTTACGCGGTCCAGGATTATGTCAAGGATCACATGGAGGTCCAGGCTCTGGGTTATGGCCGCGTCTATGGAGCAAAGGGCGTTCAGGCGTTCGAGCCTGTGTTCCGTCTCCTCGTAAAGCCTTGCGTTCTCAAGCGCCGCAGCCGCCTGGTGCGCGTATGCCTGGAAAAACCTTACCCTCTCCCTTGTGAAAAACCCTGGCTGCCCGCTGTAGAGGGTCAGCGCGCCAAGCGTCTTGTCCCTGCTTATGAGCGGGAATGAAGCCCCGGTGCGCAGCCCCTCTGAAAGCGAGCTTTCAAGCCAGGGGGCGAAGCTCTCCTCTTTTTTGATGTCCTCTGTTATCACAGGCATACCGCTCCTTATCGCCCTTCCCGTCTGGGTCTGTCCGGCCGGGGAGTCATCCCAGCGCAGGGTGACAAGGCGCTTGAATTCCGGGATGTCCGGGTAAAGGGCCAGAAGGCGCAGCTTCCCCCCGGGCTCGGCGATGCTTAACCAGGCAAAGCTGGCCTGGAAGTTGGACACGGAGGAGAACACGGCGCTCCTGGCAAGGCTCGCCAGGTCCAGGCTTTCAGAGAGCTTTTGCGCTCCCGAGTAAAGAGCGGAAAGCATGTCGAACTGCTGCTGTATGCGCTCCTCCGACTTCTTCCGGTGCGATATGTCCCGGATAATGACCACGTTGATCGGCCTGCCGCCGAACTCCGCCCTGCTTGCGCTCATCTCTATGGGCGCCATGGAGCCGTCGCTCCTGAGGATAAAAATATCCCCGGAGATGGGCTTTTTCTCCTCAATGGCGGCAGACAGTATCCGGCCGTAGCGGGCCGCCTCCCCCGGAGGATGGAGGACCGAATGGTGCCGCCCCACCAGTTCCCCGGCACTTCTGCCCGCAAGCTCCTGGGTCTTGCTGTTTACCTCCAGGATAAGGCCGTTTTCGCCGGTTATTATCAGAGCGTCGTTTGCGGCGTTGAAGATTGCGCGGTATTTCTCTTCCGATTCCTTAAGGGAGTCCTGGGCCTTCCTGCGCTCAGTGACATCCCTCAGGTATTCGATGGTGCCGATTATTTCGCCGGTGACCGTGTCCCTGAGGGGGCAGCTGTAGAGGTCTATCCACCGTGAGCCGCCTTTGATGTCAAAGCGCAGTTCCCGCCGCGTCTGTTTGCCGGTCTCCATCGCCTGGCGGGCGGGGCATACCTGGCAGAGGCTGCCTATGGGGCAATAGGCGTCCCAGCATTTTTTCCCCTTTAGGGGCAGGCGCTCCGGGAACAGGCGCTCCATGGCCGGGTTCGCGCGCACAACGTTCATCTGTTTGTCCAGAATTATGATGCCGTCCTCGAAGCTGTCCAGGATGTCTCCCAGGAATTTTTCGCTCTTTCTGAGCTTCTCATCCCTGTTTGCGATGGAGGACATCATTTTCCCGATGGCCAGGAAAAGCAGAACCGCCGTTACCGCTATGAAGGCCCAGCCTTTTATGGCCTCAAATTTGGCCAGTTCCCGTGCGTTCTTTGTGAGCGTGTAAAGAAGCGCATCGGAAAAAAGGATCCAGGCCGCGCCCGCAAGGGCATAAATGAGAGAGATCTTAAGCGGGTACCGGAATTTGCCGGGAGGTCTCATCTTTATTAATTCTAGCGTGAGCCATCTGGATAGGCAAACTGAGTGTTCCTTTTTTTAGCCCTGGATTTGGGTTATAATATCAGTCTCATGCACAGCGAAAAGGTACTTGTCCTTGATTTCGGCTCCCAGTACACCCAGCTCATAGCGCGCCGGGTCAGGGAGGCCAATGTCTATTCGGAGATAGTCCCCTATAACACGCCGATAGAGAAGATCGAAAAGTTCGCGCCCAAGGGGATAATACTCTCCGGCGGCCCCGCATCCGTTTACGCCGAGGGTGCCCCGGTCCTGGACCCGGCCGTCCTTAAGCTTGGTGTGCCGGTCCTGGGGCTCTGCTATGGGATGCAGATAATGGCCCATATGCTTGGCGGCAAGGTCGCCCGTTCCGCAAGGAGGGAATACGGCAGGGCCGAGCTCGTGGTGGACGACGACAGGGGCCTTTTATGGGGAGTTTACGACAAGAGCATCGTCTGGATGAGCCATGGCGACAAGATAGAGGAGCTCCCAGCCGGTTTCAGGGCGATAGCCCATACCTCAAACTCGCCATATGCGGCGATGTCCAATGCCGAAGGGAAGCTCTATGCCCTGCAGTTCCATCCCGAGGTGGCCCACACCGCAGAGGGCACGAGGATGCTCAGGAACTTCCTGTTCGAGATATGCGGCTGCAAGCCCGAGTGGAAGATGAGCTCTTTCATAGAGAGTTCCATGGAAGACATAAAAAAGCAGACGGATGGCGGCAGAAAAGTCATCTGCGCCCTCTCTGGCGGGGTGGATTCCTCCGTGGTCGCGCTCCTTGTGCATAAGGCCATAGGCGACGCCCTTACCTGCATATTCGTGGACAACGGCCTTTTAAGAAAAGGCGAGTCCGCAAAGGTCATAGACACATTCCAGAAGCACTTCCGGATGAAGCTCATCCACGTGGACGCAAAGGAAAGGTTTTTAGAAAAGCTCCAGGGGGTAATGGACCCCGAAAAGAAAAGAAAGATAATAGGCAGGGAGTTCATATCGGTCTTCGAGGAGGAGGCGGGCAGGATAGAGAACGCCGAATTCCTGGCCCAGGGCACGCTTTACCCGGACGTCATAGAGAGTGTCTCTTTCAAGGGCCCGTCGGCTGTCATAAAGAGCCATCATAACGTTGGCGGGCTTCCTGAGGTCATGAAGCTCAAGCTCATAGAGCCCCTCCGGGAGCTGTTCAAGGATGAGGTAAGGGTGCTTGGCGAGGAGCTGGGCCTTCCGGACGACATATGCTGGCGCCAGCCTTTCCCCGGCCCCGGGCTTGCCATACGCTGCCTGGGCGAGATAACGGCGCCAAAGCTGGAGATCCTTCGCGAGGCGGACGCCATAGTGCTGGAGGAGATCAAGAAGGCCGGGCTCTACGGGGAGCTCTGGCAGTCATTTGCCGTCCTCCTGCCGGTCCGGAGCGTGGGTGTAATGGGAGACGAACGGACGTATGATTATGCCGTGGCGGTGCGGGCTGTCCAGAGCCTTGACGGCATGACCGCCGATTGGGCGAAACTCCCCTATGAACTGCTTGGCCGGATCTCAAACAGGATAATAAACGAAGTAAAGGGCGTAAACAGGGTGGTCTACGACATAAGCTCAAAACCCCCGGGAACGATCGAGTGGGAATAGGTGACCCCGATTGTTCGAGTTGAAGGAATATCTTTCCGGCAAGGGCCGGCTTGTTGATGCCTGGCTGCGTGAATATTTTGAAAGCTCCCCGGTAAAGCCGCGCCTCTTCAAAGAGGCGATGGAATATTCGATAAACGCGGGCGGCAAGAGGCTGAGGCCGGTCCTGGCGCTTGCCTCTTTCGAGGCTTCCGGAGGGAAAAACTCCCAGGCCATGCTCCGTTATGCCTGCGCCCTTGAGCTGATACACACTTATTCCCTTATACATGACGACCTGCCCGCCATGGACGATGACGACCTGAGGAGGGGCAAGCCCACAAACCACAAGGTCTATGGCGAAGGTATGGCCATACTCGCGGGCGACGGCCTTCTGACGGAGGCCTTTCATATGCTGTCGGTCCCTGATGGCGGGACCCGGGCGGACGTCCTTTTGGCGGTGATAAGGGACGTTGCCCGGAGGGCCGGTCTTTATGGGATGGTGGCAGGGCAGGCGCAGGATATCCTGTGCGACCAGGGCCATCAGGCAGGGGCGTCAGGCGATGGCCCTTTGCCTTCCGGCACGGAGATGATAGAGTTTATCCATATGCACAAGACCGCCCAGCTCATAACCGCATCCGTCAGGATGGGGGGCATGCTTGCCGGGGTGGCCCCCGCCGGGCTTGATGCCCTTACCGCCTATGGGGAGGCGGTGGGGCTTGCCTTTCAGGTGGCAGATGATATCCTTGACGTAAAGGGCGAGACAGCCCTGATGGGAAAAACGGCCGGCTCCGACGAGCGCAAGAGCAAGCTTACCTATCCCGCCGTTTACGGGATCGAGAGGGCTGAGCAAAAGGCCCGGGGCCTGGTGGAGAAGGCCGTTTCCTCGCTCGATGGATTTTTCGGGCCGGGGGCCGAGCCCCTGAGGGCGATCGCCAGGTATATAATCGAAAGGAAAAGCTAAGGGGGCCTGAAAAAACGGGAAAAATGCTGGAGTTCATCGATGGGCCTGAAGACCTGAAGGGCCTCGAAGAGAAAGAGCTTGCGCCCCTTTGCTCTGAAATAAGGGAGTTCATAATAAGCCATGTCTCAATGAACGGCGGGCACCTTGCCTCCAACCTTGGCGTGGTGGAGCTTACGGTCGGTCTCCATTACGTTTTCAACTGCCCGGAGGACAAATTCGTCTGGGACGTCGGGCATCAGAGCTACACCCACAAGATCCTTACAGGAAGGCAGAAGGGTTTTTTGAAGCTCAGGAAGCGGGGCGGGGTTTCCGGATTCACAAAACCGGAGGAGAGTCCCTGCGACGCGTTTATAGCCGGGCACAGCTCCACGTCCATTTCGGCGGCGGTGGGCCTTGCCGAGGCAAGGGACAAGATGGGCGCAAAGTACAAGGTGGTAGCCATCATCGGGGACGGCTCCCTTACATCAGGCCTTGCCTTCGAGGGTCTAAATCAGGCAGGGCACCTGAAAAAAGACCTCATCGTTATCCTGAATGACAACGAGATGTCCATATCCAAAAACGTTGGGGCCCTGGCAGCCTATTTGAACAGGATACTCACGGGGGACCTCTACATCAGGCTCAAGAATTCCACCCGGGAGCTTTTAAAAAGCATACCCAAGTTCGGCCCTCCAATGAGCAAGGCCGCCCAGAAGCTGGAGGAGGCATTCAAGGGGATAGTCCTTCCCGGGATGCTTTTTGAAGAGCTGGGCTTCAACTACATAGGGCCTATAGACGGCCATGACATGGACGCGGTCCTGGACACGCTGCGCAGCGCTGCCGCCCTGAAAGGGCCGGTGCTGATACACGCTGTCACGAAGAAGGGCAAGGGATACGAGCCGTCAGAGCAAAACCCGTGCGTTTTTCACGGCGTCGGGCCGTTCGAGGTGGAAACCGGCAAGACGCCCGCCGGCTCAACCTCCTACAGCGACTGTTTCGGCAGGGCCCTTTCTGCATGTGCAAGGACAGACCCGCGGGTGATAGCCATTACCGCCGCCATGAAAGAGGGCACGGGCCTTAACGTGTTTGAAAAGGAATTCCCGGACAGGCTATACGATGTGGGTATCGCGGAGCCGCACGCCGTGGTGTTTGCGGCGGGGCTTGCAAAATCTGGCTTCAGGCCGGTTGTGGCCATATACTCCACCTTTCTTCAGAGGGGTTATGACGAGATAATCCACGACGTCTGTCTGCAGAAACTCCCGGTTGTCTTTGCGATAGACAGGGCCGGGGTGGTGGGCGAGGACGGCCCGACCCACCATGGCATGTTCGACCTCTCATATCTCAGGCACATACCAGGCCTTACTCTCATGGCGCCCAAGGACGCGCCGGAGCTAGAGGCGATGCTCAGGTCAGCCATTGCCTCAAACGGGCCGGTTGCCATCAGATATCCCAGGGGCAAGGCGCTGGCCGGACAGAGCGTTTTGCAGACGGAAATACCGGCGGGAAAGGCCGAGCTTTTGAAGGACGGAGGCGACGCCGCCATACTGGCCATAGGCAACATGGCGCTGGAGGCCCTGGAGGCCGCAAAGATGCTTGAGCGGGAAGGCTTGAACGTTTCGGTCTACAACATGAGGTTCGTAAAGCCCCTGGACGAGGAGGCCGTAAGGCGCGCGGCGGCAACGGGCAGGGTGATAACGGTGGAAGACAACGCGGTCATGGGCGGCTTCGGGTCCGCCGTCTCGGAGGCGCTGATGCGCATGGGACTTGGGGGCATATCGTTTCTGTCCATGGGGTTTCCTGACCTGTTCGTGGAACACGGCAGCCAGGCGGAGCTGCGGGCGATGTTCGGCCTTGACGGAAAGGGCATCTTCGAGGCGGCAAAGAGGCTGCTCGCCTCTTCCGCCACTGGCAGGCTGCGCACCGTCCGTCCGGCAAACTGAGAAAATAAAAATTCATTCCTGAAAATTAACGAAAGGGAGAAGTATCTTGGATCTGGAACCCGTTTGCTGGCTTCAGTGCCCGAAGTGCAAAAAACAGAGCAAGTTCAAATTAAAGGATGTCGTGCAGGGCGTGCAGGCCAAATGCAGGCTTTGCCAGACCCCCATAGAGGTAAGCGCGGAGGGGCTGGCCGAAACGCGCCAGAACCTGAAGTCCATGCTTGGGGAGATGGGGAAAAAAGGGCTCATCTGATAACGAGGCCAGAGAGGCCGGCGTCCTCCAAAAGCGTTAAGCACTTCTCGTAAATCCCCTCGGGCACCAGGAACATGATGCCCTTCTTCATGGTGCCGAATATTATTCCAAGTATGCTCTTGCCCGCAAGCGGCGTGATCTCGAAGGTGTAGTCTATGCCGGCGCCGTCAAGGACGGACTCTATACGCCTGGAGTCCCGCATGCTCGCGGCCACGCAAAGGGGCACAAGCTTCTCGTTTTCCATATCTTCAGGCAAGCGCCTTGGCATGATTCAATATAACATGGAAGGGGAAGGCTGTTCCCCCCCTTTTTTTATTTTTGAGATTTTTTAAATCGCTGGCACCATTAAATTGGCTTGCCGGCACCTGAAATGAATTCGTGGGCCACAAAGCCCGCACGATGGAGCTCCTTGAAAAGCTGGTCCCGCTCAAGATCCATTGGTCGGCGCTGTTTCCCCCGAGCTTCGGCCTCGACGAGGAATTCCTGGACCTGGCCAAGCGCTCGGGGGTTGTTCCACGTCAACATGGGGATAGAGAGTGTTTCCCAGAAGACACTGAAGAGCATGCACAAAGACTTCAACCATGTCCAGACCTATGTGGATATGATCGCGAACCTGAACAAGCACAATATCAGCTGCTCGTTTAACTTCGTGCTCGGCGGCGACACTGATGATCTCGATGTGATGTCCACGACGCTGGACTTTGTGCAGAAATACAAGGTGCCAGCCGCCTATTTCAACCTCCTGGCGCCCTTGCGGGCACGCCCCTTCATGACCGCTTGAAGGCCGATGGCGCCATCCTGAGCGAGCCCAATCTGGAGCGCTGGGCCGACGTGTACTGCCACTTTCACCCAGGCTCATGACCATGGCACAGTTGATGGATGATATTAGGCGGATGCAGCACGAGATGTACTCGTGGGGATCCATGTTCCGCCGCCTGCGCTTCCCTCCGCGCCCACTGCCCGACTTTGCATCCTGGAACATCCCTGACCCAGCGCTTGGTGGCGTACCGCTCCCAGTACATGAACGGGTTCAGCGAGTTCT
>JAKAJM010000009.1 GCA_021813765.1 Nitrospirota bacterium | reverse complement strand
GAAAAAAGCTCGCTCAGGCGCTTTATGGCGACTATGCAGGTCCTCTCCATCCCGCGCTCATGCACCAGTTCCCGGCTCAGGCTGTAGAGCGCGGCGGTCCTGCGCTCCCTCGCCCTTGATGCATCCGCCTGCCTCCGAATCCGCAGGGTCATGCGGCTAAGGACGAGGGCAACAACGAACATCACAACGAAAGTAAAAAAATATCTCACGTTGCTTATTGCAAAGGTAAACCTTGGCGGCACGAAAAGATAGTCGAAGGCCGACACACTAAGAAAGGTTGCCACAAGCGACGGCCACTGACCCGTACGGCTTGAGACCACGACTATGCCCAGCAGGTAGACCATGGCGATATCTATGGGAGTGAAATAGGGAAAAAGCAGGAAGGCGATGCCGGAGGTGACCACGACGCCCGCCAGGCCGGTGGCCCACTCTTTCCAGGCAGGGCGCGGAGGCGCGGCCGGTTTTGCTATGTGCCTTGCCACAGGCTCGCCGGTGTCCCCGGTGATGACATAGACGTCTATCTCCCCGCTGCCCCGGACGATCTCGTCCAGCATGGAGCCAAAGACCTTGTCTTTCCAGCGCGGGTGGGTGGGCTTCCCGATAAGGATCTTTGTGACATTCATCTGCCTGGCGTAATTCAGGATCTCCTCGCTTGCCTTGTGCCCGGAAAGGGTCACCGTCTCGGCCCCCAGGCTCTCTGCCAGGCGCATGTGCTCCGCAAGCTGCCTGAGATCGCTCTCGGAGGGTTTTACCTTGTGGGGCGCCTCCACATAGACCGCAATCAGCTCCGCCCTCAGGCCCGCAGCCATGCGCTTGGCTGCCCGTATCAGGCGGATGGAACGGGGGTTCGGACCCACGCACACCAGTATCCTCTCACCTGCGGGCCACACTTCACGGACGCCTTTACCAAGCCTGTAACTGCGCATCTGCTCATCAACGCTTTCGGCCGTCCGGCGAAGCGCAAGCTCTCTAAGCGCAAGCAGGTTGCCCTTGCGGAAGAAGTTCTCTATGGCCCTTGCAGCAAGCTCCGGCACATATACTTTACCTTCTCTCAGCCGTCTCAAAAGGTCTTCGGGCGGCAGGTCTATCAGCTCTATATCGTCGGCACGGTCCAGCAGGAAGTCGGGCACCGTTTCGCGCACGATAACCCCGGTTATCTGGGCCACGACGTCGTTCAGGCTTTCAAGGTGCTGCACGTTTAAAGTGGTGTACACATTGATGCCGGACCCGAGGAGCTCATAAATGTCCTGCCAGCGCTTTTTGTGGCGGGAACCCGGGGAATTGGTATGGGCCAGCTCATCCACAAGGATTACGGAGGGCCTGCGCGCCAGAGCAGCATCCAGGTCGAACTCTTTTAATTTCGTGCCGTGATATTCGAGCTCGCGGCGGGGCAGCACCTCCAGGCCTTCAAGCAGAGCCTCTGTCTCCTTGCGCCCATGGGTCTCAGCAATGCCCACAATTACGTCCACACCTTCGGCCTTTTTCTGCCTCGCGGCCTCAAGCATGGCAAAGGTCTTGCCTACGCCGGGGGCGGAGCCAAAAAATATCTTCAATTGCCCTTCCCGGCTGCGCTCTTCGTCCCTGCGCACCCTTTCAAGCAGCTCCTCGGGACTTGGCCTCCGTTCATCCATGCCTATGTACCCATCCGTTTCATATCCTCATTTTAACAATAAATAAATGCCTCGGGAGCAAACCGGCCCCCGGCGGTTTTCGGGCTCAAAAAAGCGGCCATCCAAGGCCGCTTTTGGCGCATTCAAAATCAAAAATCATAATATCTGTTTTATTTTCAACTTTGTTTTTTAATCCCGTCCAGCGCCAGGTTCAGCTTGAGCACGTTAACGGAGGGCTCTCCGAACAGCCCCAGGAAACGTCCCGCAGTATTTTCCCGGACAAGCGCCAGGACCTGCGCCAGGGCCAGTCCGCGGGCCCTTGCCACCCTTGCTGCCTGGTATAGCGCGGCGGCCGGGCTTATGTCCGGGTCCAGGCCGCTTCCGGAGGAGGTCACAAGGTCTACCGGTATGGGTGCATGGTTGCCAGGGTCCGCGGCATGCAAGGCATTTATACGGGACTGAACATCCTCAATGAGAGCCGGGTTGTTGGGGCCCAGGTTGGACCCGGATGACGCCGCTCCATTGTACGGATAGGGCGATGTGGCCGAGGGCCTGCCCCAAAAATATTCAGGCCTGTCAAACTGCTGCCCCAAAAGGGCGGAGCCCACGGGCTTGCCATCCTTCATTATTATGCTGCCGTCTGCCCGGGCCGGAAAAACGGCCTGTGATATCACCGTGACGGCCACCGGATAGATTATCCCGGTGAGCACCGTGAGCACTGCCAGGGACAAAACCGCGTTTTTCAACATTCTCATGAACATTTTTCTTTTCCCCTCCCTTTCAGACCATGTGCAGGGCCGTAATAAGCATGTCTATCAGTTTTATGCCTATGAACGGCACAATAAGGCCGCCGATGCCGTATATGAGAGCGTTATTGCGCAGGACGACCTGGGCGCCAAGGGGTTTGTACTTGACGCCGCGGAGCGCCAGCGGGATCAGGAAGATAATTATAAGGGCGTTGAAGATGACTGCGGACAAAACGGCACTCTGCGGGGTGGCAAGGTGCATTATGTTGAGCGCGCCCAGGGCCGGGTAGATGGAGATGAACGCCGCCGGCAGGATGGCGAAATACTTTGCCACATCGTTGGCAATGCTGAAGGTGGTGAGTGTCCCCCTGGTCATTAGGAGCTGTTTGCCTATCTCCACTATCTCTATGAGCTTTGTGGGGTTGGAGTCCAGGTCCACCAGATTGCCGGCCTCCTTTGCGGCCTGGGTGCCCGTGTTCATGGCCACGGCCACGTCCGCCTGGGCCAGCGCCGGGGCGTCATTGGTGCCGTCTCCGGTCATGGCCACAAGCCTTCCCCCGGCCTGGTGCTCTCTTATGAGCTTGAGCTTTGTCTCGGGCGTCGCCTGGGCGAGGAAGTCGTCCACCCCGGCCTCAGCGGCCACTGCCGCGGCGGTAAGCGGGTTGTCCCCGGTTATCATGATGGTCTTTATGCCCATCCGCCTCATCTCCGCGAACCGCTCCTTTATCCCGCCTTTCACTATGTCGTTCAGGCGGATGACGCCCAGCACTTTTTTGCCCTCCGCCACAACAAGCGGTGTGGCCCCCTGCCTTGCGACATCGTCCACTATGCTGCGCACCTCGGCGGGGAACGTGCCTCCCTCCTTCTGGATATATTTTTCAACTGCGTCGGCAGCGCCCTTTCGTATCTCCCTGCCGTCCATGTTCACTCCGCTCATTCTCGTCTGCGCGCTGAACTCAACGAAATGGGCGCCAAGGGCATGTATGTCACGCTCGCGGAGGCCGTATTTCTCCTTGGCCAGGACAACGATGCTCCTGCCCTCCGGCGTCTCGTCCGCAAGCGATGAAAGCTGGGAGGCGTCGGCAAGAACGTGCGTGTCCACGCCGGGGGCCGGTATGAACATGGTCGCCTGGCGGTCGCCCAGGGTTATGGTCCCCGTCTTGTCCAGGAGCAGCACGTCCACATCGCCGGCCGCTTCCACCGCTCGTCCGGACATAGCTATCACGTTTGCCTGGATCATGCGGTCCATCCCGGCAATGCCTATGGCGGAAAGCAGGCCGCCGATGGTCGTCGGAATAAGACAGACAAGAAGCGACACAAGCACCGTCATGGTGACGGGGCTTCCCTGCCCCGCGGCATTCACGCTGAATATGGAAAACGGGAGAAGCGTCGCGGTCACCAGCAGAAAGACAATGGTAAGGCCGGCCAGCAGAATGTCCAGGGCAATCTCGTTTGGCGTCTTCTGGCGCTTCGCGCCTTCAACCATGCTTATCATCCTGTCCAGAAAGGTCTCTCCTGGGTTTGTCGTGACCCTCACGACCAGCCAGTCGGAAAGCACCATCGTTCCGCCGGTAACGGCGCTCCTGTCTCCGCCGGACTCCCTTATTACAGGAGCGCTTTCGCCTGTTATGGCGCTTTCGTTCACGGAGGCCACACCCTCTATGACCTCTCCGTCCATCGGGATGACGTCGCCCGCCTCCACAAGCACTACGTCCCCTTTCTTAAGCTTGGAAGAAGATATTTGCGAGATGCCCGAATCCTTCTGCGGTTTTGCCAGACGCTTGGCCATAACGTCCTGCCTCGTCTTTCGGAGGGCGTCCGCCTGGGCCTTGCCGCGCCCCTCGGCCATGGATTCGGCGAAGTTGGCAAACAGCACAGTAATCCATAGCCAAATCGATATCTGGAGGATGAAACCCGGCGAGGCCTCTCCCCTGCCGGTGATCAGCGCGTGGAAGAAAAGCGCGGTTGTAAGGACGCTGCCAACCTCCACCACGAACATTACCGGATTTTTAATCTGGTAAACGGGATTGAGCTTTCCCACCGAATCCCAGAGCGCCCGGCGGATTATCTTTGGGTCAAAAAGGGACCTCTTGCTCTTTTCTTTTTTGCTCATTTTCTCCAGATCCTGTTTTTCAAATTTTTTCCATTAACTGATCAGTGCGTGAACATCTCCGCTATGGGGCCAAGCGCAAGGCTTGGCATGAACGCTAGCGCCCCAACTATCACGATGACCCCTATCAGGAATATGACGAACAGGGGTGTATGTGTGGGCAGCGTCCCAAGTCCCGCGGGAACATGCTTCTTTTTTGCCAGAGAGCCTGCGATGGCCAGCACCGGTATTATCACCCAGAAGCGGCCCAGGAACATGAGTACGCCTCCGATAGTGTTATAGAAGAACGAGTTTCCGTTCAGGCCCGCAAAGGCGCTGCCGTTGTTACCGGCAAAGGACGAAAAGGCATAGAGAACCTCGGAAAACCCATGCGGGCCGGGGTTCGATATTCCTGCAACGCCGGCCTTTGTGGAGACCGCCAGCGCCGTGCCTGTTTTGATAAGCCCGTTTACGATGAGCACCACGAAGGCGGCCATCTTCATCTCGAACACCTCTATCTTCTTCCCAAGATACTCGGGAGTGCGTCCCACCATGAGACCGGCCACGAACACGGTGATTATGGCAAATATTATCATCCCGTAAAGGCCGGAGCCCACGCCGCCGAATATGACCTCCCCAAACTGTATGAGCAGCATGGGTATCATTCCGCCAAGCGCGGTATAGGAATCGTGCATGGAGTTGACCGAACCGTTGGAGGCTGCGGTGGTCCATGCTGCCCAGATGGTAGAGCCTGCGATGCCGTTTCGCACCTCCTTGCCTTCCATGTTGCCTCCGGGCTGAAGGGCGCTGGCCGCCTGGTCTATTCCCATTGAGGCAAAATGAGGATTGCCCGCCTGTTCGGCCTTAGTGCAAACAAGCGTAAGGGGCGCAAGCACCAGCAGCATGGCTATAAGCAAAGCCCATCCCTGCCTCCTGTCGCCCACCATGTCCCCGAATGTCAGGCACAGGGCAGACGGTATCAGAAGTATCGCCAGGCACTCAAGGAAATTCGAAAGCGGCGTGGGGTTTTCCAGGGGGTGGGCCGAATTCGCATTGAAAAATCCTCCGCCGTTAGTGCCAAGCTGCTTTATGGCGACCTGGGAGGCCGCCGGGCCAAGCGGGATCGTCTGATCCATGACCCGATCCTTTTCCATAACGGGATTGCCCTTTGCGTCCTTGACCGGATTGCCATGGACATCAAGCCGAGGGGTCTCATAAGTTACCGGCTGGATAAGCGCCACCGTCTTATACTTATCGAAGCTCTGCACAACCCCCTGAGAGACCAGCAGGAACGCGTAAAGCACAGACAGCGGCAGCAGGATGTAAACCACGGAGCGGGTCATGTCCGTCCAGAAGTTGCCTATAGTGCTTGCGGAATGCCTTTTGAACCCTCGTATCAGGGCCACCAGTACCGCCATTCCCGCAGCAGCCGATGCAAAATTCTGGACGGCAAGAGCGGCCATCTGGGTCAGGTAACTCATCGTCGATTCCCCGCCATAGTTTTGCCAGTTGGTGTTGGTAACGAAACTGATGGCGGTATTAAAAGAAAGGTCCGGGGCCACGGCAGGGAACCTCTGGGGATCAAGCGGCAAAACGCCCTGTATCCTCTGAAGGAGATAGACCACGAACACCCCGGCCGCGCTGAAAAGCAGGACCGCAAGCGCATATTGCTTCCAACCCATCTCCTCTTCAGGCTGAATGCCGCAGAGGCGGTAGAAAAGACGTTCAACCGGGCCAAGGACGCGGCTGATGAAGGTCGGCCGGCCCTCATACACCCTGGCCATAAACAAACCAAGCGGTTTTGCAAGGACCACAAGGACCACAAAATACGCGACCGCCTGCAAAACGTCATTGCCGCTCATGAGAACATCTCCGGTTTTAACAGCGCTATCACAAGGTAGACCAGGAGGGCTGCCGTCACGATGCCGCCTATCCAGTAAAAAATATGCATTTTCTCACACTCCCTATATCCTTTCAAAAAGTTCAACGAGCAGCCACGAAACGCCCAACAGCCCGGCCATCAGCAAAACAAATTCAAGATCCATGAACAGCCTCCCTTTTTATTGGGGAAATATGCCGTGAAGCGGCGGAATACCGCTCTCTGTTTAAATCGTATCAATAACCGGCATAAAATAGGTGCAAAAAAGGGGACCGGAGGCGTAAAGATTTAATAAAAAAATTGGGCTCTTTAGGGATTCCTGTGGGTAGATTACCAGGTTTCCGCGGTATAGGGTTGATATCTGCCCGGCCCTTGAGAAGGAAGTAAGCGGACGGATGCCAAATTGCCGCATCTTGGCCATCGCTTGCCTCTTCGCCCTGAAGACATCCGCCGGCATACGCCTGGAACCGCTCGACCGAACGAAAGGGCCGGACGGATACAGCCATGAGAAAATTAATCAGGAAAACGAGGCATGCCCTTAAGAGAGCAGTTCCTTTACCTTCCTAAGCAAAAAGGAGGGGGTGACCGGCTTGACGATGAAGTTTAATCCCTCTTCAAGCAGCCCTTCCTTGCTGACGACGTCCTGAGCGTAGCCGCTCAGGAAGATTGCCTTGATGCCCGGGGCCTTGCTGCGGATCTCATCATATGCCTCTTTCCCGTTTTTTTTGGGCATTATGCAGTCGGTTATCAAAAGCTTGATTTCCCCAGAGTTTTCGCCGAATTTCCGGACGGCGTCCTCGCCGTCAACCGCTTCGATGACATCGTAGCCGTTTTCCCGCAGCACGGTGGCGTTAAGCCGTCTTATCTGCGCGTCGTCCTCCGCAACGAGTATCGTCCCGGAGCCTTTTTCCATGGGGCCGTGCAGCGCCTCCCCAGCCGGTTCCTCCGGTGCGGCGCACCCCTCAAGGAGCGGCAGGTATATCTTGAATGTGGAGCCCACCCCAGGTTCGCTGTATATGTCTATATAGCCGCTATGCTGTTTTATGACGCCGTAGGCCATTGAGAGCCCGAGGCCTGTGCCCTTCCCCTGCTCTTTGGTTGTAAAGAACGGCTCGAATATCCTCCGCTTCGTCTTTTCATCCATCCCCTGGCCGGTATCGGAAATATAGATGAACGCATAGCTGCCCTCCTTGCCAAACCCGTGAGAATCTATGAAGCTGCGGTCCATGAACAGAGCGCCAGTGTCTATCATGATGCGGCCGCCGCCTGGCATGGCATCCCTGGCGTTCGTGATCAGGTTTATCATCATCTGCTCGATCTGCCCCTTGTCGGCAAGAATGGTAAGCCTCCCCCCGGAGCACCTCATCCTGATCTCTATGTCCTCCCTGATCAGCCTGGCCAGGAACTTATCAAGCCCCTTCACTATCCCGTTAAGGTCCACCGGCTTGGTGCTTATGACCTGTCTCCTGCTGAACGAAAGGAGGCTTTGGGTGAGGGCGGAGGCCCTCTCGGAGGCCGCCAGTATCTGCTCCAGGTCGTCTTTCAGCGGGTCTTCCTTGGCAAGCTTCATCAGGCCCAGATGGGCATATCCCACGATGGCTGAAAGTATATTGTTGAAATCATGGGCCACACCTCCGGCAAGCTGGCCCACCGCCTCCATCTTCTGCGCCTGGCGCAGCCGGTCTTCGAGCTTCCTTTGCTCGGTAACGTCCATGCCTATGCTTGCAGTCCCCAGGACCTCCCCGTTGTGGTCCTTCAAGACCGAATTGTCCCATACGATCTGCCTTATCCTGCCGTCGCGCGTTATTATCGGGTTCTCATAATGCGAAGACTTCCCGGAAATAACAGACCCGAAGACCTCCCGGACCCGCTCCCTCGCCTCTTCGGACAGGAACGTGGAAAACCAGTTTTTCCCAAGGGCCTCTTCCCTGTTCCATCCGGTGAGGCTCAGAAAGTAATCGTTGCAGAATGTGATGTTGCCGTTTTGGTCCAGCATTACAGCGGCGAGCCTTACGGTCTCCAGGAGGTCGCGGAATTTCTTTTCGGCATTCAGTTGCTTCCGGTACGCTGAATCCAGCTTTCGGCGCATGTCGTTGAAGGCGTCCACCAGCGTGTCCAGCTCATCCCCGCGGCCCGTCTTTTCCAGCTTAAGGGGAAGGTTCACCCCCGCGTCAAAGGCCCGGAAATACCCCGCGGCGGAAGACAGGTGCCGGGTGACCGTTATCTCAAAAAGACCGAATATAAGAAACGCCACTATGGAAACCGCCGCGGACTGAAAAAAGAATATCGGGGCTATGTCGCTCAGGACATCGTGGAGAACACCATGAGTGTCCACCTGCAGGTAGAGGCTGCCAAGCGCTATTTCCCTGCCGTTGTATTTATGGATAAGGGGTATTATCCTGGTCACAACTCCGCTGCCCTTTTTTTCTCCGGCCTGGGCCAGGACGCGGCCGTGGTCCAAAACGGCGGAATAGTTTATATAAGGGAAATGGATTATTCCTTCGGTCTGGATCCGGAGGTCCTGGCTGTCCACGTCCCAAAGGGACTCTTCAACCTGTTTTACGTTTATCCTGCCCAGGGTCTTTGGGATGGTAGCCATCCGGTTGCGGTAATCCAGACCCGCCTGAAAAAGGGTAAAGACGGAGACCAGGATCAGGCTGAAAAAAAGTATTCGCCTGCACAGATAATGACCGATGCCGTTTCTGGAGTCCCTGCTAACCATTTTGGGCCGGCCTGGCGGCCTTTTCCGCTCCCGGTTGCGACCGCTTGCGCGATGTACACATTATCCGTCTGAAAGCGCCGTCTTTTTTCATTTGCCTTATCGCCTTGTCCAGGCGGGGCACCAGCGCCGCGTAACGGCGGTTCATATACAGGTACATAGGACACTTCTCAAGAACAGGACCGTACTGCCTGATGCCTTTCATCCCGAACCTGCTCATTAGCCCGCGTGCCTGCAGCCTGTCGTAAATTATCACATCTACCCGTCCGTTCATGACCATGCTGAAGAGGGCCTTCTGGTCGTTCACCTCCTCAAGCGACCGGAATTGCGAGACTTTTTTCTCAAGTATCGCGGCGCCCCTTGGTATAGCCACGTTGTAAGGTTTAAGGCTCCTCCAACCTGTTATCTTGACAGGCGTCTTTGCAAAGGCGGCAAACTCGAATTCGCACAGCTTCTCGGGAACGCGGACCAGGTTATGATATTTTTTTTCAATGCCTGCCACACGCACGAAATCCCCGTCATCTATCCCGCGGTCGGCATTGACCAGCGCCCTTTCGGATGGCAGCCAGACTATTTTCACCTTCTGCCCGATGCGTCTGAAGGCCTCTTTTACAACCCTGTCCAGGCAGCCGGTGCCGCCGGGCGCAGAGTAAGGATAAATGTCGAATGTATTTAAGACAAGGACCCTGGCGTAAGTTTTCCCACCGAGGCACAATACGAGCAGGACGGACAAACAGACGCACGAAAGGGCGCGCAATGGCCGGGCCCTTCCGCCTTGAGAACCAATTCCCGCTGAAAAAATCGAAAAAAACCGGCTCCTTGCCATAATTCCCTTCTACAGTCCACGGGGCCGGCCCCTCCAGACGGTCAACCGCACCTGCGATTAAAAAACAAAAAGCCCAGTTCGATGATACTAAATCGGGTGGCCTAAAGTCCATAAACTGTCAGGTTTTTTGGTTTTTTGGAAGGAGGGGGCGGGCATGTGTGAAAAGCTTACGCTACCGGCCTTTTGTAGTGTGCAGGCATGTTCCTGAGAATATGAGCCCCGTTGCCCCATCAATGCTTATGGGCGCGCCTTCAGAGATGACGGCCTTCCCTATGCGGGCATAGGGCCTGCCTTCGCGGGAAGCCTCGAAAGTGAGGTCCTTGCATCCCACTACCGCCGTCAGGCCAAACTTCTGGGCAAGGACGGAGGCGTGGGAGGTTGCGCCGCCTGCGGCCGTTATTATCCCGCCTATGTCCGCCATAAGAGAGACGTCATTGGTGCTGGCCGAATGGCGAAGGATGATCACAGGCAGGCCCGCGTTGCGCCTTAGCTCCCTTACGGCCTCAGCCGAAAAAGAAAAAGAGGCCACCCCGCTCAATGCGCCCCCGTGCACCCCTATGCCCTTGCCTATGACCTTGGGCTCCATCATGCATATCTCTTCAAACCTGGGAATGAACCCGGAATCATAGAACTCCATCCGCCTGGCCTGAAGCACATGGACCTTCCTCTGTCCGTCCGTTTTGCAGTACGTGGTCTCGACTTCCTGCGGGAGCCCGCCAAAAGCGTCCTCTATCCGCCGGGCCAAACCATCAAGCATGCCAAACAGCAGAGGGTCGCTTTCCTCAAGACTTTTATTTCGCCCGTCACCGAACATCTCGTTCTGTTTTCTGGAGATAGGCATATTGGTGCGTGCCCCGTAAACGAGGTCGTCGCCCGTGGCCTTCTCCCTTGTCTCGCCATATATGCGCATCTCCATGGTGACAGGGTCCCTCGTGAAAAAAACGGCCGCGCCCGCGCCGGGCTGGTTGCCGTATATCATCTGCATGAGGGTGACAGCCGTGCCCCAGCGGCGGGACATGCCGGTGAACCTGGCAAACTGCGCGGACCTCTCTTTATACCATGACGCGTAAACCGCCCTCGCGGAATTTCTGAGCTGCTCATACACGTCCTCAGGCACGGAAAGGCCCATCCTTGAAACCGCCTCCAGATATGCCCCGCAAATGCCGCGCATCCGCCCTTCATCCAGCTCCCTTAGGGAGGCTGCTCCGCCTGACTTCCTGAAATCCGCCTTTATGCCCTCAAAGACCTTTGGGTCCAGCCCAAGGACGGACCCCCCATAGTGTTCAAGGAACCTCCTGTATGAGTCCCAGGCAAACCATGGGTCGTCTGTCTCCATGATGAGCCCTTCCAGGGTCGAAGAGTTCATTCCGCAGTAAAGGATGGATGTGAGGATGCCAGGCATCGATATATAGGAGCCGCTCCTGACCGACAGAAAAAGCGGCTTTTGTTTTCCCGCCCCGCCAAAGATTTTCCCCGATCTTCCCTCTATTTTGCCAACCGCCTCTTTAAGCGTCCGGGCGAAATCTTCGCTTTCCGTGTATGCCATGTAGTCCTCCGTCTGCCTGGCAGAGAACACAACCCCGGGCGGCACGGCAAAACCCCTGTTTTTGAGATAAACGAGATTTTTGGCCTTCCCCCCGATAATGGGAGACAATTTCATCGCGGCGTCGTCCCCAAGCCCGTCCAGCTCAAAAAAATCAGCTCTCTCCTCAGGCATGTGGATATTGAAAACGGCGTCTCCCCGGCCTTCGAGATAGGCCAGCAGGCTGCCCGCAAGGGCGTCTATGAGCCTGTCGGTTTCGGTGAAGCCGGGCAGGCCCGCCATCATGTTCCGGATAATTATATCGGCCGCCTTATCCTCGAAATTCGGGTCTTTGGGGTCAAGGTTTGAAAGATAATCCGGCAGCCCGTCCCTGGGAAAAACCTCAAGGACGCCCGCAAGCGGAGCAAGGAGTTGCCTGCCGAAGGACTCTACCGCCCATTTCAACTCCTTCTGCCAAATTTTCAGCAGGTCCAGGGCCTGACTGACAAAAAGCCTGTTAGTCCTGAATATCACGGAGAGCTCATCCACCTGGAAGTTCCGGATGCCGTGGAGCCCCAGAATGCCGTTTGCCTGCCCAAGCGCATTTATCCACCGGGCGGGCTCTTCCCATTTCTCAGCCGCATTTTCCGGGAGGACGGGCTCGCTCTCTTTTTTTTCTTTTCCTTTCTCCTTTCCGGCGCTTGAAAAAATATCGGTGATGATCCCTTCCATCAATACCCTGGCCCGCTCTCCGGCCCTCAGAAAATCCCCCAGCGCATCGAATTTTTCCTCCCTGTAAGTGCCGATCACCGAAGGGATGCCAAAGGCTATATGCCTTTTGAAATACAGGTTCTCAGCCGGCTCGGTCTCTTCTGGAGAAAGGAAGGTTTCTTTAAGCGTCTCCATCTTCTGCAGGCATTCCCCCAGGGCGGAATACAGTTCTCCCCCTTCGGCCTGAAGGCCGCTAAAAGGCAGAGAATACTTCTTCACCAGCTCCTGGTATATTCTGCACATCAGAAAAACCTTCAAGCGTATCTCCTGGGGTGCGTCTATCTTTTCGATCTCACCGGCCATGCGCTCCTCCGGGACCTCAAGGAGCCTGCCAAACAGGATCGTCTTTTTGTTTTCTTCATTGTTTTCCACTGTCCCGCCAAGCACGCCCAGCGCCTCAAGAAAAGCGGTCATGGCCGGGTGATAAATACCCAGAAGGTCTTTGTTGAAATTGCGGAAGACATCAGGGGGCACGAGCCGCTCAAGCAGAGCCTGATCGCTGTCCACCCATGCCTTTATTATGCCCTCCGCCAGGCGGATATTGTAGTTGCTCGCATTTACGTGGACCTGTTTTCTCAAAAAATAGAGGACCGTGTCATTGCCCCAGGAATCCACCTGGGTCGTATAGTCCCTTATCCGGCCAGCCGCGCCTATATCGCTGAAATAGACCGGGAGCTTTCTTAAAAGCATGTAGTTAAGGAGAAAATCTCCCCGAATGGCGGGCGAATTGAGATACGCGGAGACACGGCGCTGGAAAAGCCTGTCGTCCGGGATAAAAACCCCGCTCACATGGAGATTGCATAGCAGGTGCGCCTTTACGTCCTCCAGCCCGCCGGCAGAGATTGAAAGGACATCGAGAAAACGGGAAAGGACGTCCAGGTGCAAAGGGTCCGCTGTCTCGGCCCATGATTCCGGGGAATAGCCACGTATGCCGGGCGGGGGCACCAGGATCCCCTTTAAAAGTCCGCGGTAAAGCGACATCAATCCATGATCGCCCGAGCCAAGGATGAGGGAGGCGATATCCTTATTAAGGACCAGCGCGTTTTTCATGCCCTCATGCGCCGCCGCTCTGGAAAGCAGGTCAGCGCACAGGTCTGCCCAGCCCGCGCTGACGAGCCGCTGCATGAACTCTTCAACACCGGCCAGCAGGTTTTTTTCTCTTTCTTTTTCTTTTCCCGCTCCCCGGATGTCGTCACGAGGCAAATCCATCAGTTCAAATATTCCCTGCATGAAAGCCTGTGCGCTGTCCCTGGAGAGATGCCTTCTTGCGGCACCGAAAAATGCATTTACCATCTCGCCGCCGTCAAGGAACGGTTCAAGCTCCGTTTTCGCCCCATCGATCTTAAGCAAAGACTCCCTGACCAGGCCCTTTTCAACCATGCCGATGGCCTCTTCCAGCATGGCAAGGAGCCTGTCGCGCCCGCCGCCGCCCCATTTTTCCAACGCACCAAAATTCTCTTCCGGCGTGAAAAAAACCCTGATGCTCCCAAGGGCCGTTTCGGAAAAGACAGGGGCCTCCTCAACGCCGCGGCTGGCCGAGGAAAGGAGTGCAAGGAGATGGGGCCTGATGTCCGCCTCCGGGGCTTTTTCGGTTATAAGGGAAAATATCTTTACGGCCTGCACCGGCACGCTTACGAGGCCTTTTGTCAGGCCCTCCCTCAGCGCCTCAAGCCATATGCGCACCGGGCCACTCAGCTTTTCCACAGAGGTCTCCCTCGAAAGCGGCAGGCCTATAAGGTCCAGGCAGTTATCGGCCGTTTTCCCCGAGGCCCCTCCGGGCCCTGTCTTTTCAAGCGTCAGGAAGGAAAACCTCGACAGGATGTCAAATGCAAGATAGAAGACATCCCGCTGCCCCCAAAAAAGGTCAGTGGCAAACCCACGGAGTTCGTCCGAGAATTTCCCCCAGTCTTTTTTCGCGGACAGTATCTTATAGATGATATCCTCCGCCTTTTTCAGAAGCCCTGGCTTCTCCCGAAGCGGAAGCGTAAGTAGCTTGAAATCAACGCCTTTGACCTCTTCCGAAAGCTCGACTGCGGGGGTATAAAAAACGCCGGACCTCTCCCTTTTAAGCAGAAACGTGCCTATATGCCTGCCGTTTTGAAGCACATCTATCTGCAGGTCCCTGGCCTCTGTCACAGCCCCGCTGCCCGTCTGCATCTCGAATTCTCCGCTTCCTGAAACAGGGCAGCGGGCAAGCTCCACCCCTTCCCTTATGAGAGAGGCATGATAATCTCCTGCAGGCATGGAGAGCATGACGCCTTTAAGCAGCGTAGAGCCATCCTGACGGCAGATGCAGAAATCCTTCACTACCAGAGAGGTGATAATGCCTTTATAGGCGGTGGCAAGAGTGCCAACGAGGTAGTCCAGGCTGCATATCATGTCCGTCCGTGCGGCCATTTTTTTAAAATCCCCTCCCTGAAAGTTTTTCACCTGATCTTATTTTATGACGTTTGCGGTTTTTTTTGTTTTTTACCGCAAGATCCGGGCTTGCCGCCTTGACCGGTCAGGCATTTGAGCTAATCTATAATTGAAAGCGCCTGTAAGGGATACCTCAAAAAAAGCGCGGGCTGAAAGATATACCCGGACGTCGAAACAGCGCGGAAAGGCTCTTTTGATGATGAGGGATATGTTGATGGCCGCAGTGTTTGTCCTCTTTCTTCCCATCCTGGCTAACGCGGGCCTGAACTCCGGCTGCTATGCCTGCCATGGAGAAAAAAAGTTTCCTGGCGGATATGTGGATGAGACCTTGTACAGCAGGTCCGTCCACGGGCAATTTTCCTGCAGCACCTGTCATGTGAACATAACCGCATTCCCGCATGGCACGCCCCGCAGGGTAAACTGCATGCTCTGCCATCTGACAGGCACAGGCGGCGCGCCAAGGACACCCGCCCTCCAGTATGAGCTAAGCGTCCATGGAACGGCTGTGCGGGAAGGGCTCGCCGCAGCCCCGCACTGCCAGACGTGCCACGGGTCCCACGACATCCTGCCGCCAGGCGACCCACACTCGAGGATATACAGAAAAAACATCCCCCGCCTCTGTTCCAGGTGCCACAAGGCTCAATATGAGCGGTACAAAAAAAGCATACACGCCAGAGCGCTCTTTGAAATGGGGATGGAAAGAGCGGCAGTCTGCTATGACTGCCACGAGGAGCATCGTGTGCCAAACGTTACTTCCCCCAAGTGGATGCTCTGGCTCATCGGAAAATGCGGCTCCTGCCATAAAAGGGAGCTTGCCACGTACAGGCAGACATATCACGGGCAGGTGACACGCCTTGGCTACACGACCGTGGCCAAGTGCCCGGACTGCCACGGCGCGCACGGCATCCTCCCCCCATCGGACCCGGGCTCGACTCTTTCCCAAAAAAACAGGCTGCATACCTGCCGTAAATGCCACCCCGGAGCATCCGGCGGCTTTACGACGTACTACGCCCACCCTGATGACCGCGACAGAAGGCGCTACCCACAGCTTTATTACACATGGCTTGCCATGACCATACTGATCGTCGCGGTATTTGCGTTCTTCGTGGTGCATACGTTTCTCTGGGCCTACAGGACCCTCAGGGAACGATTAAAGAGGAAAGGAGAGTAACGATAAAAAATGGCTGAGGCGGCCTACGTGCGCAGGTTCAACCCATACCACCGGGTGCTCCACATAATAATGGCAACAAGCTTTCTTGGCTCCGTCATCACAGGAATGCCGCTCAGGTATTCGGACACCCCATGGGCGCCATGGCTCATGAGGGCCCTGGGCGGTTACGAGCAAGCCGGATATATCCACAGGATATGCGCCGCCGTTACCTTCGGCTATTTCTTTTCGCACCTGATTTTTGCGGCTTATTACATCGCTTTCGTAAAAAAATTCCGCTTCAGGATTTTTGGCCCGGAGTCCATGGTCCCAAGACTTAAAGACCTCAAGGACGTCTACGGCAGCTTCAGATGGTTCCTGGGCCTCGGCCCCCGTCCGGAGTTCGACAGATGGACCTACTGGGAAAAGTTCGATTACTGGGCGGTCTTCTGGGGTGTGGGAGTTATAGGGCTTTCGGGGCTTTGCCTCTGGTTCCCCGCGTTTTTTGGAAGGTTCCTTCCAGGCTGGGCCTTTAACGTAGCCGCCATAGTGCACAGCGACGAGGCGCTGCTGGCCGCGGGCTTCATATTCATGATACATTTTTTCAATACCCACATGAGGCCGGAAAAATTCCCGATGGACACCGTCATCTTCACGGGCAGGGTACCCATTGACGAGTTCCGGCGGGAGAGGCCCCTAGAGTATGGCCGGCTGGTGCGGGAAGGAAGGCTTGCGCGGCTGAAGACCGGGCCGCCCCCGAACTGGCTTCTTTGCCTGGCGGTGCCCTACGGCGCGCTCCTTGTCGTAACGGGGCTGCTTCTTCTTGTGTTGATACTCCTTGGAATGCTTGTCTATTAAAGGTGAACCTTACCAGGGACCTGCCTTCAGGCCCCTTACATCAGGCTGTGGACCGCGCTCCGGATGATGTAAAGAAGCGATGGCGGATAGATCCCGAACCATACCAGTCCAAGCGTGAGCCCTGCCAGGGCAAGCCCTCCGCCTATGGGGATGGCCACCTTGGCGGGCGATGGCGCCACGGCCGCCTGCAAGCCGCCCGGCGTCTCTGCGCCTGAATACATCTTCACGATGACCCTCACATAATAGAAAAGCCCTATCGCGCTGTTTACCGCAAGGGCGATCAGCAGGGTCCAGAGGGCCGATCCGGCCCCGGCTGCTATCACATAGAACTTGCCGATAAAGCCCGCGGTAAGCGGTATGCCGGCCAGGGAAAAAAGCATCGCGGAGAATACCGCCGCAACTGCCGGGTGCCTTGCGGCAAGCCCCCTGTAGTCCTCAAGGTCTTCCATCTCTCCCTTTTCTCCCGCGCTTTCCGCGGTCAACACCGAGATCACCCCGAAGGCCCCAAGCATGGTTATGAAATAGGAGGCCAGGTAATAGGCAACGGCCGTCACCCTTAGCGCCCCGGCAGCAAGAAAGGCCACCAGAAGATATCCAAGATGGGCTATCGAAGAGTATGCCAGGATGCGCTTTACGTTGTCCTGAAGGAGCGCCAGCAGGTTGCCAATGAACATGGAACCTATGGATATAACGGCAACTGCCAGCATGAGAGAGCCGCTCTGGTGTATGTCCACCCTGGCGAAGTATCTGAGGAAAAGCGCAAACACGGCCCCCTTCGAGACGGTTGCCACATAGGCTGAGACCGGGGCCGGTGCGCCCTCGTATACATCGGGCGTCCACATATGGAATGGCGCCACTGCGAGCTTGAACCCTACCCCGGCGGCAATAAGGGCCAGCGCCCCAAGAAAAACGGGGTCTTTCCCCATGTACGCCCTCATGCCCGCTGAAGCGATGTCTGAAAACCCCATTGTTCCCAACCTTGCATATATGAGCGCCATCCCGAAAAGCAGGAACGCGGATGACGCTGCCGCAAGCACCAGGTATTTCACCCCGGCCTCAACCGCCCGCTCACTCTTGAGATAGGGAATAAGGGCGTAGAGAGACACGCTCATGGTCTCAAGGCCCAGGAAAAAGGATGCAAAGTGCGCGCTTGCCGCAAGGACCCCTGCGCCCGTTGCTGAAAGCAGGAGGAGGAGATAAAACTCCTCCCGCTCAGCACAAGGCTTTATCTTCAGATACCCATGGGCAAGCATAGCCACAACAAAGGAGCCCGCAAATATCAGCCCCATGAAAAAAAGGGCATAGCCGTCGATGACCAGCAGGCCTGTGACATTTTCCGGCGCGTAAGGGGCGGCCACAAAGATGGAGGTAAAGGAGACCCCAAGCCCGGCAAGTGTGGCCAGAGCGGCAACCCCGTGGTTCCTGTAAAACGCTATTACAAGCATTACGGCCACCGAGGAGGCCGCCGCAAGGATGAGCGGAAGCGCGGACAATATCTCAGCGTAACTCATTGGGGCCCCCTTTACCTTCTGCGCCGCCTTTTTCCTGCTGCTGCATTAAAACCGCCGCCCTTACCTTCCGGAGGTTCTCAAGCGCCGGTCTTGCCGCGTTTATGACAGGCTGGGGATAAAGGCCAAGCCATACGATAAGGACGATCATCACCGCCGAGATCCCTTTTTCTCTTGGGTGAAAGTCCGGGAGCGTCCAATCCTCGCGCGGCTCACCGTGAAAGACCTGCTGTACCATCCAGAGCGCATAAACGGTGGACACAATAAGCCCCAGCGAGGCGATGACGGCCATGACGCGGCTGGCCATAAACGCCCCCAGGAGCACAAGAAACTCCCCTATGAAATTGCCGAGCCCGGGAAGGCCAAGTGAAGCGAGGGCAAAGAGCATACCCACCCCGCCCATGACCGGGGCCTTTTCCCAGAACCGGCCCATCCTGCGCATGTCGCGCGTATGTATCCGCTCCTGCACCGCCCCGGCAAGGACAAATAGCATGCCAGTGCTTATGCCATGACAGAGCATCTGCATGACCGTCCCCTGAAGTGCGATCCTGTTCCAGGAATAGATGCCAAGAAGCACAAAACCCATATGGCTTATGCTCGTGTCGGCCACAAGTCTTTTGAGGTCCGTCTGCCCGAAGGCCAAAAAAGCGCCATAAAGGATGCTGATCACGCCAAGCGCCATGGCCAGAGGCGCAAAGCTTGCCGAGGCCTCGGGGAAAAGAGGCACCGTAAAACGCAAAAGCCCGTAGGCGCCAGTCTTAAGAAGCAGCCCAGCCAGAATGACGCTTCCGGCGGTGGGCGCCTCCGTGTGCGCGTCCGGAAGCCAGCTATGGACAGGCACCGCTGGGAGCTTCACGGCAAAGGCAATAAAAAAACCAAGCATGAGCCAGAAGGCGGTTGCCGGCGGCATGGCGGTGCCAAGCAGGGCCGTGTAATCGAAGGTATAGACCCCTGTCTGTCCTCCGTGGATAAAGAAAAGCCCCAGGATTGACAACAGCATGAAAAGACCGCCCAACTGGGTGAAGATGAAAAATTTCACAGAGGCATACAATTTCCTTTCATGCCCCCATATGGCGATGAGGAAGTACATGGGTACAAGCATCATCTCCCAGAAGAAATAAAAAAGAAAAAGGTCCAGGGCCAGGAAGACCCCGATGATCCCGGACAGCGTCCAAAGCAGATTGAAATGGAAAAAACCGGTCCTGTCCTTTATCTCGCTCCACGAGGCCGCAACGGAAACCACCCCCAGCACCAAAGTAAGGGTGACCAGGAGCAGACTTAGGCCGTCCATCGCAAGATGAAACGATATGCCGGCCTGGGGTATCCACGGCACTTTAAATTCCTTGAACCACTTCCCGTAAGGCAATGAGACCCCTGGCAGGGAAAGCGCTCCTGTCCCAAGCCTGACGGAGTAGCCGGCCCAGAGGCCTGCTACCAGAAACAGGTCAATGACAAGCGCGATGAGCGATACCCATCTTGAGGCGATGTCCCTCCCCCCCGCTCGCGAAAGTGACCAGGCAAGGACGCCTCCCGCAAAAGGGACCACTATGAGCCATACAAGCATCATCTGAAGACCACCGCAATTGTTATTGTGATCGCGGCCCCAAGCGCAATGGCCGCCGCATACAGACGCACCTTCCCCGTCTGTGTAAGGCTCAGTCCAAAATGGAAAAACCTGTTCACCCCGGCTATGAACGAGTAAACCAGGTCTACGACATCGTTTTTGTTTGCGTTTGCCGCCCATTTATACGGGGCAACAAAGAGCTTCCCGTAAAGCCAGTCAAACCCCCAGCCGGAAAAAAGGAACCTGCCTAAGGCCTTCCCGGCCCGGCTTTGGGCTATTTCCCGCGAATATTCGCGGGCGGCAAGCCAGAAGAAATAGGCCACGTAGATGCCGGCAAGGGAGATGATGGAGACCACCGTCTCCAGAAGGAGCTCCGTTTCCTTCTGGCCACCCATCTGGACCGAAGACGGCAGGACGGAGGACAGGAAACCCGTTATGGCCGGTCTTGCTCCAAGAAAACTGGGCATTCCGATAAATCCGCCAACTATCGCCAGGAAGGCAAGCACAACCAGCGGCACCGTCTCCCTGAGGTCCGGCTTTTTCGTCATTGGCGATTTAAGCTCGCCGAAAAAGATAAGGAACACCATCCTGAAGGTATATATCGAAGTCAGAAAAGCCCCCACCAGTCCGGCCGCCCAGAGCCAGAACCCGGCCTGCCTGGACTCCCATGCGCCAAACAAGATCATTCCCTTGCTGTAAAAACCCGCCGTCACAAGGGGAAGGGCGGAAAGTGAGCACGCCCCGGCCAGAAATGTCCAGAAAACCAAAGGCGACTGCCCCTTCAACCCTCCCATCCGGAACATGTCATGCTCCCCGCCAAGCCCGGATATGACCGCACCCGCTCCGAGGAACAGCAGCGCCTTGAAGAAGGCGTGCGTCACAAGGTGGAAGATCGCGGCGGACCATGCCCCGACACCAAGCGCCAGGAACATGTAACCTATCTGGCTTATCGTTGAATAGGCCAGCACCCTTTTTATGTCGTGCTGTACGAGAGCGCTCATTGAAGAGATAAACAGTGTAGCCGCCCCTATTATGCCAACTGCCAGCTCCACCGCCGGGGCCAGGCTGAAAAGCACATGGGTCCTTGCTATAAGGTACACTCCGGCCGTTACCATGGTGGCGGCGTGTATCAGTGCGCTTACTGGCGTGGGGCCGGCCATAGCGTCCGGAAGCCATGTCTGGAGCGGAAGCTGCGCGGACTTGCCCACCGCCCCTCCAAGGATGAGGGCGGCGGCCAAGGTGGGCAGAACCCCTCCAGTCTGCCATCTGAGCGCGGCAGAGTTCATTACAGACTGTATGTCCAGGGAACCAAGCTTCACAAAAAGAAGGAAAAGGCCGATCGCTAGCGCCGTATCGCCCACGCGCGTCACCACAAAAGCCTTTATTGCGGCGTTCCCGTTTACCCTCTCCCTGTACCAGAAACCTATGAGAAGATAGCTGCAAAGCCCTACCCCTTCCCACCCAAGGTACAAAAGGAGCAGGTTGCCCGAAAGCACCAGGACCAGCATGGAGCCGACAAACAGGTTCATATAGGCAAAAAACCGGCTGTATCCCTCGCTGTCCTCCATGAACTGGGCCGAATACAGGTGTATGAAAAAGCTCACTACCGTCACCACGAGCACCATCACGAGCGAAAGCGCATCGAGATACAAACTGATGCCGGGCATGAAAGCGCCGATCTTTATCCATGTCCAAAGGTCCTGCGTGTAGACCCGCGAGGCCGGGTCCTGAGCGGAAAAAAGTATGAAATCCGCAGCGACAAGAAGCGAGACCAGGGCAGAAAGCCCCACGGAGCAGGCGCCCACGGCCGCCGCCAGGGGCCTGCGCATACGTCCTCCAAAAAGCGAAAGGGCCAAAAACCCCGCGAAAGGCAAAGCGGGTATAAGCCATAAAAGTTGAAGCATCTCCGCGCCTATCCCTTCATCCTGTTTGCGGCGTCCGTGTCCAATGTGCGGAACCGCCGGTTAAAAAGCAGCACAAGCGCAAGGCCAACCGATACCTCGGCGGCGGCCATGGCCAGAATAAATATGAACATGATCTGACCATCGGGCTGGCCCCACCTGCTTCCCGCGACTATGAAGGCCAGCCCTGAGGCGTTGAGCATTATCTCGATTGACATAAGCATAAATATCAGGTTCCTGCGGACCAGCACTCCTATAAGTCCGGTTATGAAAAGCAGCCAGGCCAGCAGCAGCCCATGGGACAGCGGCACCTGGTACAGTTGGGACGGCTGAGCGGGCAATGGCGTCACTCTGTCTTGTCCTCCTCTTTCCGATGTTCTTTTCTTGCCGGCCTGCCAAGGTGATACGCCCCTATGAGCCCAGCGAGAAGAAGCATCGAGGCCAGCTCCACGCCTATCAGATACGGCCCGAACAGCTTAATGCCCACCTGTTTTGGGCCCGCCGGTGGCAGGCCGCCAAAAGAGCTCCGGGGCGGTCCCAGGACCATCATGTAGACCAGGTCCCCAAGGAGCACTGCCCCAAGCACCGAGGGGCCTATCCACATGCCGCCGGTCTGCCAATGCCTTTCCTCTTCCGCGGACTGGGCCCCCAGGTTCAGCATCATTATCACAAAAACAAAAAGGACCATGATTGCTCCGGCGTATATGATCACTTCGAGCGCCGCCACAAAAGGCGCCCCGATGTCAAAAAAAATGACCGCAACCGACAGAAGCGAAAGGATAAGATACATAAGGGCGTGCACCACGTTTTTTTGCACTACCACCAGGGCAGTCGAAACGGCCGCTATGGCAGCGGATATGTAGAATACGTTTGCCATTACGGCATCAGCCCCTTTACGTCCACCGGGGGAAGCTCGTTTTCTCCTTCGCCCTTTTCCTTGCCCTTTATGGAAAGCCCCGCCACCTTGTAGAAGTTGTATCCGTGGTATTTGCCGGTCCCGCTTATGAGCAGGTCTTCTTTCTCATAAACCAGGTTTTGCCTGTTGTATTCACTCATCTCGAAATCCGTGGTCAGCTGTATCGCATACGTAGGACATGCCTCCTCGCAGTACCCGCAGAATATGCACCTGGAAAAGTTTATCCGGAAAAATTCCGGGTACCGCCTCCCGTATTCGTCCTCGGTGGCCTGCAGGGAGATGCAGTCCACCGGGCAGGCGGCGGCGCACAGATAGCAGGCCACGCAGCGCTCTGCGCCATCGGGGTCCCTGGAAAGTATTATCCGCCCTCGCCACCTTGGCGGTATGTAAGGCTTTTCCTCGGGATAAAGCACCGTGACCTTGCGCTTGAACAAGTGCAAAAAAACGACCCACAGCGTCTTTAGTATGCTAAACATCCCTAAAAGTTTTTTTCCTTTCATCGGGCGGCAAGCATTATCCCGCCCGTTACAACTATGTTTAAAAGGGAAAGCGGAAGCATGAGCTTCCATCCAATCCGTATGAGCTGGTCGTACCTGGGGCGCGGTAGCGCCGCCCTCAGAAGGATGAAAAAACCTATGAAGAAAAATGTCTTTATGAAAAACCAAACCACGGGCGGCAGCACGGGCCCGTACCATCCCCCCAGAAAAAGGGTGGTTATTAGCATCGATATGAGTGTTATGCCAAGATACTCCCCCACGAAAAAAAGCCCGAACTTCATCCCCGAATACTCGGAATGAAAACCGGCGACAAGCTCGCTTTCCGCCTCAGGAAGGTCGAAAGGCAGCCGGTGGGTTTCAGCCACTCCGGCCACAAGGAAAACCGCAAAACCAATGAACTGGGGCACTATGTACCAGAGCCCCCTTTGCGCCTCCACGATCCTTCGCAGGTCGAAGGAGCCGGACATCATCACCACACCCATGATCGAAAGCCCCATGAAGACCTCGTAACTGATCATCTGGGCCGACGCCCTGAGCGCCCCGATAAGCGAATATTTGTTGCCGGAGGCCCATCCGCCAAGGGCCACGCTATAGACCCCCAGCGAGGACATGGCGAGAAAATAAAGCACTCCGATATTAAGGTCCGCCACAACTATCCCCGGGGCAAACGGCATCACCGCGAACACTAGAAGGACCGTTATCACTACGATTGCGGGCGCGAGCGTGAACACGGGTCTATCGGCAAAGGGCGGCACCCAGTCCTCCTTGGCCAGGATCTTAATAACATCAGCCAGGGGCTGAAGCATGCCCAGGGGGCCGACCCGGTTTGGGCCATACCTGTCCTGCCAGAGGCCAAGAAGCCTCCTTTCCACCCATATAAGCCCCGCCGCGATGCTCATCATCACGCCAAGCACCCCAAAGACCATGATCAGGTGTATCACCGTCTGGCTCATGTCTGCTTCACCGCCGTGATCTTCCCCCAGGCAGGCAGCACTGCCCCGTGCAGCCCCGGAAGCCCGAACGGAAATCCCGCAACCCCGCGCGGCATGAACGCATCCAGCCTGATTGGCAGACGGAAAGAAGCAAAAGAACCGAGCTCTACCCTTGCTTCTCCTCCATCAGTCAGGGATCTCAGTTCCGCATCCGAATCGTTCAAGGCTATGTACGGGGATGGCATGAGCTCCGCTATGCCGGAAGACATGGCGCTAAGCCTCTCGGAGCCGAACACGTGATGGAGCGGGACCACGAAAAATTCATCATCCCTAGGCACGAATGGGCCGGGAATGTCCGTAAAGTAGTGGGTCTCCTTTGCCTTTGCCGGTTCTATCAGCCGGATCCCGGAATCCCCTCCCTTCATATGGCCGCCAACATGGCCCTGAAACTTGTTTACGCTCTGAACGGAGTTCCAACCCGGTGCCCAGAAACGGGCGGTAAGCGGAGCCGGGGGCTGGCCCTCATACCCTTCCATGGAAAACGACAATGGGGAGTCCGCATCTTCCGGAGGTTTTGGCTCATGGACGTCCAGTGCGGCCCGGATAGCCGTACGTCCGCTGTAGCGATGCGGCTGGCGCGGTATCTTCATCCCTTTTATCCGGTAGTCCGACGGGGGGCCCGCCTTGACCGCGCCGCCCAGCGCCGGGAATTCGCGCCCCATTGCGGAAAGGACCTCATCAAGCGAAAACAGCGCCTCGGAGCCCGGCCGGCCAAGCTCAAGCAAAAGGTCCCTGAGCCATCTCCAGCTCTCGGCCGATCTTTCTCCGGGCCCGCTAAAAACCTTATAAAACCTCTGAGCCCGCCCCTCGGAGCTTACAAGAGTGCCGCTGCCCTCGGCAAACGGCGCCGCTGGCAGGACTACTCTTGCTCCGGCTGCGGCAGCGGCCTGCAGCCTGTCTATTGAATGCGTCGGCAGATAGTCCAGCACAATGACCTGCCTAGCGCGAAGGAGCGACTCTGCCCCCGGCATGTCGAGCCGGTCAAAAGGGTCGTTTTCCAGGATTATGACCGTGTCCGCCCTTCCTTCTTCCACTGCTCTGACCGCGCCGCTTATGTCATGCCCGCCGATAAGGGCAAGGCCAAGGCTGTTGCACTCCGGAGCCACGAGAGACAAGGCCGCGTTCCTGTTGTCCTCCCAGAGCGCCCATGCGATATTGGCCGCCGCCTGTAGGACGGCGCTGCTTCTTGTACCCGCGCCGGAGACCACAAGCGGCCTTTTTGCCTCCCTGAGCGCTTTGGCAGCGCGCTCCGCGAAAGAGAGCGCATCCGCCTCAAAATGGCCGCCTGCCACTGGTGCGTTAGGGCTCAGGGCCTGGGCCACCCTGAAGCCCAGCCGCGCGATATCGTCCGGAGCGGCATGAAAAACCCCGGACGCTATGCTGTCCAGCCTTCCCCCGGTCACGGAGGCGATAAAGAGAGGGCCCTTTTCTTCCTGAATGGCCTCTCTTATGGCGTAATCGTTCCACCGGGGGATCTTGAGCTCGCTTGTCACCCTTTCCACCGGTCTATGCCGCACCGCCTGCCTCAGGGCAAGCCCAAGCATAGGGGCGGTATTCGGGACGTCCTCGCCAAGAACGAACACGGCGTCGGCGTTTGCGGCCTCTCTCAGCGAAGGCGTGCGGACAGGGCCGTCTGAAAGAACGGATAGCATCTGCCCCACAACGCCTGATTCGGTCTTCGAAGCGCCAGAATAAAAATTCTCCGGGCCCACGAGCTTTTGCAGCAGGTAGTTTGCCTCGAGCGAGGCCCTTGGCGAGCCTATGCCTATTATCCCCTTTGCGCCCTCGATGACCGCCTTCAAGGCAGAGAGCACTTCGCCTTCTTTCAATGTCTTTCTGGTGTCTGTCCCTTCCCCGGATAGCAGATACGGCTCGCGGATGCGCATAGGGCTGTTTACGAACTCAAAACCGTACCGCCCCCTGTCGCAAATGAAATATCCGTTAACCTCACCGTTGTAACGGTTCCTTATCCGCCTCAAGGCGCCGTACCGCTCCCCCGGTATTATGTTGCATCCAAGAGAGCAGTGCACGCATATTGAAGGGGCTGTCTGCAGGTCCCACTTCCTCGTGTATTGTTTCTTGAACACCCTGTCCGTGAAAACGCCGGTGGGACAGACCTCCACCAGGTTGCCGCTGAACTCGCTTTCAAGAACGCCGTCCTCATGCCTTCCGAAATACACGCTGTCGTGTGCCGCAAAGACGCCAAAGTCCCTTCCTCCCGCGTAGTCGTTATAAAAACGCACGCACCTGTAGCACTGGATGCAGCGGTTCATTTCGTGGTTCACAAACGGGCCAAGGTACTGGTTTTTGTGAGTGCGTTTTTTGAACCGGGTCCTCCGGTAGACATGTCCCGTCATCACCGTCATGTCCTGCAGATGGCACTCCCCGCCCTCGTCGCATACCGGGCAGTCGTGCGGGTGGTTGAGCATCAGCCATTCGATCACGCGGCCCCTGAACTCCACCGCCTCCGGGTCCTTTATGGATATCCGGGTGCCTTCGGCGGCCGGGGTCATGCAGGCCATGACGATCTTGCCTTTTTTGTCATTTTCGTCCTTGAACTGCTTTACCGCGCACTGCCGGCAGGCCCCCACGGAGTGCATCGCGGGATGCCAGCAGAAATAAGGCAGGTCCATGCCAAGGGAAAGACAGGCATCAAGCATGTTCTGCTGCCCGTCCACTTGGTAGGATTTCCCATCTATGTAGACTGTGACCATATTCTTTTCCGTTTTTTTATTCTCTTCGTTTTTCTGTTTTTGTCTTTCCATGCTCGGAATTTTATCGGTTCTGCCCCCATGGGCAGCGCTTTTCACTTATATGCCGCTCGAAGTCTTCCCTGAAATACTTGACCCCTGAACCCAGGGGCTCGGCCGCCCCCGGCGCAAGAGCGCAGAAGGTATGCCCGGGCGCAAGCAGCCGCGCCTGCTCCAGAAGAAGGTCAATGTCCTCCATTTCGCCCTGCCCTTCTTCGATTGCGTTTAACATATGCACCACCCACGGGAGCCCCTCGCGGCACGGCGTGCACCACCCGCAGGACTCCCTTGCAAAGAAGGTCTGAAGGCTCAACTGCATACCTACGGGACAGGTCCTGTCATCCATGATGACCATGGTCCCGGTTCCCATCCGGCTGCCCGCCTCCTGAAGGGAGTCGAAGTCCATTGGCATATCCAGGTGTTCTTCAAGCAGGAACTCGGTCGAGGCCCCTCCCGGCAAAAGCCCCCGGAGCCTGTAGCCCTCAAGCATCCCCCCCGCGTGCTCTTCGAGTATCTCCCTTATCGTGGTCCCCATCGGCAGTTCCCATGCCCCGGGCCTCTTCACCCTCCCGCTTACGCCGTATAACTTTGTCCCGCCGCCCTCGCTTAAGGAAAGGTCTTTGAACCATTCGGCCCCGTTTCTTATGATATGTGGCACATTGCACAGTGTCTCCACATTGTTTACAACGGTCGGCCTGCCCATAAAACCGCTCACCTGCGGATACGGTGGCTTTACACGCGGTATTGCCCTTTTGCCCTCAAGGGAATTCAGAAGCCCCGTCTCCTCGCCGCATATGTACCGCCCCGCGCTCAGGTGCAGGTGCATCTGCAGGCTGAAGCCCGAGCCAAATATGTTTTCTCCGAGGTAGTTTTTTTCATAGGCCTGGGCAAGCGCTTTTGCAATCACCCTGGACGACCTCACGTATTCCCCGCGCAAAAATATATAGGCCTGCTGCGCCCCGACAGCATACGCGGCAAGCGCCATCCCTTCAATGAGCATGTGAGGGCTGTTTTCCATAAGTATCCTGTCCTTGAAGGTGCCTGGTTCCATCTCATCCGCGTTGGCTACCACATATCTGGATAGCGGGCCCTCTGCCGCTGGTACAAAACTCCATTTCTGCCCGGTCGGGAAACCGGCCCCCCCGCGGCCCCTGAGGTTCGAAGCCTTCACCTCTTCCTGCACATCCTTTGGGCTCATGGATTTCAGAGCATTCCTCAGGGCCTCGTAGCCTCCAGTTTTTTCGTACTCACCCAGCTCCAGCGGCTGCCCGTCAGTCCGGAAACTCCCGGTAAGGGGTTTTTGTTTTCCCTGATTTTTTTTATCCACCCTTATTTATACCTCTCAAGGATCTCGTCCACTTTCTCGGGCGGCTCAAGCCCGCCGTGCACGTCCTCGTCTATCATCACCGCAGGTGCTTTTTCACACACCCCGAGGCAGGCCGCCGGAAGCAGGGTAAACCTGCCGTCTGCGGTTGTCTGGCCCGGTTTTATCTGAAGGCGATAGGAAAGGTGCCTGAGGAGCTCCCGGTAACCCACCACATAGCAGCTTACGCTGTCGCATATGAAGATCACATGCCTTCCGACCGGCCTTCTGAATATGGAGGAGTAGAATGTGGCCACATTATCCAGCTCATCGGGGGTCATTCCCAGGTGTTGGGCGATGTCTTTCAGGCATTCGTCCGATATCCAGCCCCGGAGCTTCTGCACCGCCTTAAGCGCGCCGATGCACCCTGCCTTTTTGTTCTCATAATGCGCCAGCTCCTTCTCCATCTCCGCCAGTTCCCGTTCGTCAAGCATTTTTAAAAACCTGTTTCTCCCCTTTGTTACCTGTCTATATCCGCCAGTATGAAGTCGATGCTCCCAAGTATCGCTATAAGATCCGGGATGTTAAGACCCTTCACAAGCATGGGCAGCGTCTGCATATGCGGGAAAGAAGGCGTGCGGATGCGAGTCCGGTAGGAGACCGTGCTTCCGTCACTTACAAGATAATAGCTGTTGTTTCCCTTCGCCCCCTCCACGCCGGCCGCGGCCTCGCCGGCCGGAATGACAGGCCCCCAGGAGACACCCAGGAAGTGGTCTATCAGGGTCTCTATATCCTGCATGGTACGGGGTTTGAGGGGGGGCGCCGCAAGCGGGTGCCTTGATTTGTGATCTCCAGCCGGCATGTTCTTAAGGCACTGCTCCACTATCCTCATGCTCTGGCGTATCTCCTCCACCCTTACGACCGCCCGGCCGTAGCAGTCCCCCTCGCGGGCTGTGGGTATCTCGAAGTCGAACCAGTCGTATCCTCCGTAAGGGCGCTTTTTCCGCCAGTCCCACTCAAAGCCGCAGGCCCTAAGATTCGGGCCGGTGACCCCCCACTCCATGGCTTCAGAAAGCGTATAAGCCCCAACGCCCTTTGTGCGGGCCTTGAACAGGCTGTTTTTCATGATTATGCTGTCATATTCGGCAAGCCTTGAAGGAAGCCAGTCGAGGAAGCCCCGGACAAGGCCGTCCCACCCCTTTGGCAGATCCTGCGCGACGCCGCCTATCCTGAACCATCCAGGGTGCATGCGCCCGCCGCAGACGGCCTCTATTATCTCGAACATCCTCTCCCGGTCGTAAAAGGTATAGAATACGGGCGACAGCGCGCCAAGGTCCTGCGCGAATGTACCGTACCACACCAGATGGCTCTCTATCCTGAAAAGCTCCGACAGCATTATTCTTATTACCTTCACCCTGTCGGGCACCTCGATGCCGGCCAGCTTCTCCACCGCAAGCACGTACGGCAGATTGTTGAGCACGCCCGCCAGATAATCTATCCTGTCCGTGTAAGGGATATACGTATGCCAGGACTGGCGCTCCCCCATCTTCTCGGCCCCCCTGTGGTGAAAACCTATGTCAACGACTGAATCGACGATCTCCTCCCCGTCAAGCGCCAGGATGATGCGCAGAAGCCCGTGCGTGCCTGGATGGTGGGGGCCAAGGTTCAAAAACATGTAGTCCGTGTCTTCTCCCCCGGGCGCCAGCCCCCAGTCCTCCGGGTGGAACCTCATCGCCTCCTGCTCCTCCATGCTCTTTTCCTCAGGAAGCCGGAAGGGCCCCATCTCCGTGGCCCTGGCCGGATGGTCCTTCCTTAGCGGATGCCCTTTCCATGTGGGGGGCATCAGTATGCGCCTTAAATGGGGATGGCCCTCAAACCCGACCCCGAACATGTCCCAGACTTCTCTTTCGTACCAGTTTGCCGCAGGCCATATGCCGGTGACGCTCCTTATTGATTCACCTTCCGTGAGGCCGGTCTTTATCCGCACGTCCTCATTGCTGTCATACGAAAGAAGATGATATACCACCGTGAAGTCGCTTTCGGGCTGTCCTTCCCTGTGCCTGCGCACCCGCTCATCGATTGCCGTAAGGTCGTAGAGCATCCGGAAACGCCTTCCACTGGCCATCTTCAGATAATTCAGCACATCATAAGCAATGCCTTTCCCAACCCATGCGGTGGGCACGCCGTCTTTCGTCTGCTGGGCGGTGACCGCACCCGCTCCGAACCTTTCCTTAAGTTCGTCTATAACCGAACCGTTGCCGGCATTCATTTCAGATAATTCCCATGAGGATTTTTAATCGGATTTGGTTTTTTGTTTTATTTTTGCCTGCTTGCATTTAAATATGGTCAGGTGAAGGAAGCTCGGTGGCCTGTCTTCTTTTTTCCCGCTTAAGGTCCCGCATTGAAGGCAGAGGGGGCTTTGTCACGCCCTGGGGGCCCGCAACCCAGCTCAGAGGGCGCTTTTCGCTGCCCACCATGTCCCTTAAAAGCAAAAGTCCCTCCATGAACGCATCGGGGCGCGGAGGACACCCCGGCACATAGACATCGACCGGGAGGAATTTATCAACCCCCTGCACAACGCTATATATGTCATACATGCCACCTGAATTGGCGCATGAGCCCATGGATATGACCCAACGGGGCATCATCATCTGTTCGTAAAGCCGCTTCACCACGGGAGCTATCTTTATGAACACGGTGCCTGCGACCACCATCAGGTCGGCTTCCCTGGGGGTGCCCCGGACGACCTCGGCTCCGAAGCGGGCGATGTCATACTTGGGTGTAATGCTGGTTGCCATCTCCACAAAGCAGCAGGAGAGGCCAAAGTTGAACGGCCAAATGGAATTTTTCCTGCCCCAGGCCAGCATCCCTTCCAGCGTGGTCAGGGCCACCGTCCTGCTTACCGCATCTTCTACGGTGCCGTCGCCGGCCTTAAGTGCCAAATGACTTGGCCTGGTCAGGGACCACCTCATGCCGCAGGCGCCCTCATCTTTCCTTTGCCGTTTTCCCCGAGGCCCAGTCCAGCGCGCCCATGCGCCAGAGGTAGACAAGAGCGGCGGCAAGCACCGCTATGAATATTAGGACTTCGATATATCCTGCCCATCCTGCTTCCCTTACCGCCACCGCCCATGAAAATATGAACAGGCTCTCCAGGTCGAATACCACGAAGAACATAGCCACCATGTAGAACTTCACGTCAAAGCGGATGCGCGCTGTGCCTGTGGCTACGATGCCTGATTCGTACGGCTGTCCAGTCTCGCGTTCGCGGTGGCGCTGCCCGAGGAAAAATGACACCCCGATCATCCCCATAGCGGTAGCAATCGCCAGAAAGAAGTACAGGACCAGGGGCCAGAGGCTATGGCCGGTCTGCGTGCTCATTGCTGCCCGAAAAAAGAAAATCCACCTCCCGATATTCGTTATAAAAAAACTACCATCAAAAGAATAAAAGTACAAGCTCAATCCGTCCACTTGGCGAGGCGGTTTATGCCGCCCGGCACTATTTATGTTAATCTCTTTAACCGGGCTTTTCGGGCCTGAGGAGGTTAAAAGGCTTTTCATGAAAAGAAATTTCAGCAAAGGTACCCAGGGATCATCTGACGCAAAAAAAATAAAGAGCGGCACGACGTGGCCTGTGCTTCTTTTGTCTGCGACCGTTTTGGCCTGCCTCCTTCCGTTTGTGAACAAGGCGTTCAATGTGGACGACCCCCTTTTCATCTGGACTGCCCGCCATATCCAGTCAAACCCGCTGGATTTTTACGGCTTCAAAATCAACTGGTATGGGTTCCAGGAAACGGCCTCAAAATTCATTGAAAACCCTCCGCTTGCCGCTTACTATATCGCTTTTGTGGCAAAATTGGCCGGATGGTCGGAGGCGGCTTTGCACATGGCGTTTTTCGCCTTTGCGGTCGCCGCGGCCATAGGGACTTATTATCTGGCCAAGGAACTCTGCCAAAGGCCTTTGACCGCGGCCCTGACCGGTGTTTTGACTCCCGTTTTTATAATATCGGCAACGACCGTGATGTGCGACATGATGATGACCGCCTTTTGGGTCTGGGCAGTGTTTCTATGGATAATGGGGTTGAGGAAAAGATCTGTCCTCAATATCATTCTCGCCTCCTTGTGCGTTGCCGCAAGCAGCCTGAGTAAATATGTAGGGATGAGCCTCATCCCTCTCCTGCTGCTCTACTCATTGGCTAAAAGGCAGGGCAGATGGGCGTGGTTCCTGCTCATACCATCTGCTATGCTTGCCGGATACGACTTGATTACCCGTTTCCTGTATGGAAGGGGCCTCCTTCTGAACGCCGCTTCCTATGCCATTTCCTATCCCGGCAAGGGTTTTTTGAATTTCATAACGGGACTGGTCTTTGTGGGCGGGGGCCTGATCTCCGCGTTCTTTTACTCCTTTTTCATCTGGCGCAAAAGGACGCTCATCGCTGGCGCCTTGGCAGTGGCGGCCCTTTTGGCCCTTTTCCCGGTGCGGGATTTTCTTGGGCTGTTTCCGGCGGCGCTGGCCAGATACCGTGATGATTCGGCTTTCCACTGGCTTTTTATCGGGCAATTCTATCTGTTTGCGCTGGGTGGGGCAGGAGCCTTGGCGGCTGCTTGTTCGGACCTCTGGAATTCCAGAGACGCGGAGGCTCTTCTTCTTTTCCTCTGGATAATCGGCATTTTCGTTTTCCTTTGTCTCCTGAACTGGACGATAAATGCCCGCACTGTCCTGCTGATCTTTCCCGCCTTGGGCATGCTTCTCATGAGAGCTGCAGGCCGGGCCGGGCTCCACGGCAGACCGGCGGGGCGTTTTCTTGTCATTATCCCCCTGATCCCCTCGCTCATCATAGCGCTTGCCGCTGCCCGGGCGGACTACGACTGGGCAGGCTCCCAGCGTGCGGCAGCGTTTTCCATAAGCAGCAATTACCAGGGACGAGGCAAAAACCTGTGGTTCCTGGGGCATTGGGGGTTCCAGTATTACATGGAAGAGCTAGGGGGAAAGCCGGCAGACCGCACGCGCACGGTAGTCCAGCCCGGGGACACTTTCGTCATACCGGAAAACAATTGCTACGTTTTGCCCCCTTTCCTTTTTGCCGGATATGCAATAACACGGGAAATGCGGGTAGGTCCTGGCGGCTGGGCCGCAACGATGAACCCCCTTGCCGGGGCCGGGTTCTACGGCGACAAGGTGTCCGGGCCGCTTCCGTACATGATTGCACCGGTCCCTGCGGAGAGATATTTCATCCTAACGGCGGTCCGCCGCTTTGCTCTTAGGCCTTCGCCGGAAGAAAATTGACATCCCAGGCCCTCAGGAAAGGACCTCAACCACCTCTATCTCAAAAACAAGGTCCTTGCCCGCAAGGGGATGATTGGCATCAAGCAAAATGGAATCTTCCTCAACCCGGGATACCATCACTCCGATGATCCCTCCATCGGGTTGCCTCATTTGAAACATCTCGCCTACCTCTAGTTTGATGGAGGCCGGAAAATGCTCCCTTTTCACCTTGAAGACAAGCTCCTGCTTGAAGGGGCCGTACCCTTTTTCAGGTTCAATGGAAACGGTCTTTGCCTCTCCGGCGCACATCCCGGATACCGCCTCCTCAAAACCCCGGATGAGGTTGCCATTACCCAGCGTGAACCGGAGCGGCTCCCTTCCCTTTGAGGAATCAAAGACGGTCCCGTCACTGAATCTTCCTGTGTAATGCACTACCACGGTATCGCCTTTTCCGGCTTGTTTCATCGGACAAACTCCTTTTTTGATATCTTTTTCATTTTTGTTGGCGTCCGCATCTCCCTTATAGTCAACCAGAACGGCAAGGGATATTTCAAGGAACAAAAGGAAAACGAAAAAGCTGGACTTTAAAATCAAAATAAGTTATCTCTTTTATAGAAATAATAAAACAAGGGGAAAGACCGGGGATGGAAGATATCAAGCGGATACTCCTGGTAAGCAGGATGGAGAAGGATTCTCCAAAGGTATTCCACTACGCCGCATCTATGGCCCACAAACTGGGCGCCGAACTCTATGTGATGCATTCGGTGCATAATCCGTTTGGCCTTGAAGGGTGGAACCTGCCCGTCCCCAACCTTGCGGAGGAGTACAAAAGGCTCCTTGAAGACACCCGCAAGCAGCTTGTCTCGATGATAGCAGGGGTAAAGCACAAGGGGTTGAAGATCACCGAAATAATTGCCACGGGCGAGCCCACGCGGGAGATACTGAAGACAATCAAAGAGCAGAATATAGACGTCCTGCTGCTTGCCGCACATTCCGAGGGAAAACTCGAACATATGCTTTTCGGACGGAGCCAGGACGAACTCATCCGGAGGCTCCCATGCTCCATCCTTCTTATAAAAAGCGAAACTGCCGCCTAGAGACCATCCGAACGGATTAATTGCCGGGAACCCTGCCCTTGGCCCCCGGCTTATTTTTATTTTATTTGCATGCGGCCAGGTAAAAACTACCGCAGCGCATCAAAGGGTCACTTTTACCGTTATCGTCTTGCTTCCGAACAAAAACCTTTTCCTGACCACCTTTACGGTGACGGTCTGCCCTGGCAGCTTGTCAAACAGGGCGATCTTCGCGTCCGCCACAGACCCGACTTCCCAGCCATCTATGGCGATGATCCTGTCGCCCTTGCGCAACCCTGCCTCCTTGGCCGGGCTGCCCGGTACGAAACCCACTATCTCCGCCCCCTTCTTTTTTCCAATAAGGACGCCCAGCTTACCCGAAGCAGGAGGGGCCTGGGGCTGCGGAAACAGGACGTAATCGGCGATGTCCGGGTCAAAGGAGTAAGTTCCGTTTATCAGCGTGACGTATTTCTTCCCCGTCCGTCTGGCAAACCTGTCCGGAATGCCGTAGCCGTTCATGATATGCCCCGCGCCGGCCATCACTACCATCTGGCTGCCGGGATTTTTCTCCGTGAATTCCGCTACCGACCTGGCCATGGACTCGTCCCACAGGATCTGCGCCTGATAAAAATTGTCAAAACCGATGCCCTGCGGATGCACCATGTAGATCTCCCTGAGCATCTTCCTGTATTTGGCGTTGGACATGTCCATGGTCGCGGGTATCTCCTTCAGCTCCTTCGGGGAAAGCGCGTCCAGTCCGCCCTTGGCCACTTTGTCCGTGATCTCTTTCTGTATATTGAGGGCGATAACCGGAATATCCTTTGCCCTGGCGTACTCCAGTATCTGCCTGTAGTAGTTATAATCGAAGCCCCATCTCGTGAAGTACTGCGTTTTTTTCAAAAATTCCCTTTCATCTATCTTTTTTGAGATGAAGTCGTCAATATATTTCTGATACGGGATCTGGAACATTTCCATGCCTATTGCGAATTTTTTGCCCATCCTGTGGAGGGCCATTATGACGTCCAGCTCGACCTCGTGGTCCTCATAGTTGGCATGCCGCTCTCCGATGAAGATGACAGGCGAGGAGCTGACCTCATCCACGATATTGCCAAGATGAATCGTCCCGGATGTCTGAATCGCGGGCACGGGATTTGACAACTTGAATATCATCCCGTTCTTGCTTGCGCCGGTCTTCTTCTCGATATTCTTTCCGCCTTCGAACCCAAGGGTTTGGTACTGGCCGTAATGGGGGATCTTGTAGGCGGCCTGATCCACCTCCGATTTAGAGGACGCCTGGACCATGGCGACAACGTTTTCAGGGTTAAGAGGGTTTTCTTTCACGGTAAAGACCAGACCCCTGGACGGGCTTTTCAGCCCGCCAAAAAGCCTCTTTAATACAGGGCTGTCGAAACCAAGCACCAGAAAAGACGACCCCTCCATGTCGCTTTCTTTCAAGTCCTTTTCCTCCTTGACGGTAAAACCTTCCCTGGCAAAGACATCGATGAGCGAGGAGTATTTATCCTTGTCCGCCGCACGGTAGACCAGCAGGCGCTTGGGGCTTCCAAGCAGCCTTGCTATGGAAGGGGCAAACTCGCCGGGGCTCAGGTGGCGCATGACATCGTAGTTCCCGTCTATGACAAGGCTTGATGGCCTTTGCTCCTCCGTAGAGACCACATTATATGTGTGAATTGGCTTTTCCACCTGGAGGTTTTCGGTCTTCTCCTTTGTGCCAGTGACAACCGTTACCGGCAGCGTCATCCTGTAAGGCAGGCCTTCCTGCGCGAGTTCGAAGGAGACCTGGGGAATGCCATTTAACACAAGCTCCTGCTGGTTGCCGACAGCAAGCAAGGGGACCTCTTTCCGGTCCAGCCACTGGCTGAAAAACCAGCCCAGGTCCTTTCCGGACTGCCGTTCAAATATCGCCTGTATATCCGCCCATGAGGCCTTTTTCCATTTGTACTGCGCTATGAGCGCCTTCAGGGACTTATAAAAGACCTCCCTGCCCACAATGCCCTTCAGCATATGAAAAAGCATCATGCCTTTGCCATAGCCTATCGCCTCGGAAGCCGGGCTGGTCCTCTCCAAGAACTTTCTGAGAGGGAAATCGTTCTTCGGGGTTACGTAGCTCTGGAAATCTGCAAGCATCCTCTTCCTGTAATCAAGGCCTTTTCCCCTCATCTTGGCGAAACGGTAGTCCGTCATCCAGCTGTTCAGCGCCTCAAGCCAGTTGCCCTTGCTGAAGTCCGCGTAAACGTAGTTGCCCCACCACTGGTGCCCTATTTCGTGGCCGAGGGACGTTTTGACAATGAACGGCAGACGGAGGACCACTCCTCCCATCAGGGTGAAGGTGGGCATCGACAGGCCGGTAGGAAGCAGGTTTTCGACCACGGAGAACCTCTTGTAGGGGTAGGGAACAAGAAGCTTGTCAAACATGGCCAGGTACTTCTTCGTGTACTTGATGTACTCCTTGGCCAGATCCTGGTCCTTGGGGAAAAAATAAGTGTAGACCCCCACATTGCCAAGATATGATTTTGTTACAACATAAGGCCCCGCTATCAGGTCAATCCCGGTCAGCGGATGCCGGAAGCTGAAGGTGTATCGCTTTCCGGCGGGTGTTCTAACAGAGGAAATATCATCTGCCTCGGATATCGCGGAAAAATTCGCGGGCACTGTCGCGCTAAGGCCATAGAAGGCCAGGCCTGACACCGAAGGATACCAGTTGCCGGTAAGCGAGATGCCTTTGGCGCTGACAACACTGGCGGTCATTGCCCCGGGATTTTCAGGGTTGGATCCATAGGAGCCGCTGGCTACCTTTTCGTATCTTATTTCAAGAAGGCCCCTCTTTCTAATCCTGATAAAGCCGCCGGAGGGCTTTTCATCCGAAGGTTTGCCATCCAGTGTCATGGAAAGGATGTCAAGGCCCCCAACGAACACCTTTCCCGGAGCGGCAAAATCTATCTTCGCATCGCCGCTCAAGAGGTTTTTCCCAAGGTCAAAGGAGACCGCAAGGCTGTAGCTTGGATATGGGGTTTTTGTTTTTTCCACCTGCGTCCCCTGCGCCATCGCTCTATGCCCCATGAGCCCGGACATCCATGAAAATGAAACCAGAAAAATAATTATTGCCGCCGTATGTCTTCTGCCCATATGGATTGCACCCCTCGCGGTCTATGGATTTTCCCATAGATTATATCTCTTTTTCATAATTTTTTAACTGAAGCCGGGCCCGGCCGCCCGGGGCCGGATATGAAATAAACCATGGATTTTTTTGACATACAATGGGCCGGATCGAGAAAAGGGCCGGATCGAAAAAAAATGCGGCTGGTATTGCCCGGCGTTTATCACCAGGCACTGCCATGCCCCCCTGCTATTGACCCCGCAGGGCAAGGTAATAAAATTAAGGTAGGTTTTTTGATTTGTCCATTAAAAAAAAGAGCAGGGAGGCACCCATGAAGGTATTTATCACAGGCTCTACCGGCTACATCGGGTTTAACGTGGCGCTCGCTTTCAGGAACGCCGGGTATGATGTATGGGGGCTTGTGCACAACAGGGCAAAAGCGCACAAGCTCGTGGAAAACGGCATGCATCCGGTAATGGGCTCGATGGAGGCCCCGGAGGAATATTCGGATGCCGCGGCAAACTGCAGCGTCCTGATCCATGCGTCGGCAGACTACCGGAATTTCGAGCAGCTTGAAAGGAAAACAGTTCATACGCTGCTTGGGCTTGGCAGCCGCGGGGCCTGCCCGAAAACGGTCATATATACAAGCGGGGTGTGGGTCCATGGCAATACGGGGTGCTCCATAGTGGACGAAACGGCTCCGCTTTCGCCACCGGAGATAGTCTCCCACAGGCCAGGCATAGAGAAAACCGTGCTCGGGGCCCAGGGAATAAAAGGGATCGTCATGAGGCCGGGAAACGTTTACGGCAAGCAGGGCGGGCTTACCGGGATGTGGTTTAACGGGGCCTATAAGGAAAAATCGCTTAGCGCAGTAGGCGACGGACTGAACCACTGGGCAACCGTGCATGTGGAAGACCTGGCCAGGGCATATCTGCTTGCGGCCGAAAGCGGGCTGGGCCAGGAGGTTTTTAACATCTGCTCCCCTTACAGCCTCACGGTCAAAGACATGGTGACGGCCGCGGCCTGCGCCTCCGGATACACAGAGGACGTCCGGTTCATTTCAGTCCGGGAGGCCGAGGGCAAAATAGGCGCAATGGCCCACTGCCTGGCCATGGACCAGCACGTGGAGAGCCGGAAGGCCCAGAACATGCTCGGGTGGCATCACCGGCACTTGAGTTTTGTGGACGAGGCCGGTCTGCATTTCGAATCCTGGAAGGCTTGCCGGCAGGAGGCCGAAAAAGAAAAGATCTACTTGTGAAGTATGAAATAGAAATTGTTGCCAAGCGGGGTGGCCTCATATCCTGCCACCCCGCCGTGAAGCTCTATAATGTTTTTTATGAAGGCGAGGCCGTGTCCCGTGCCGGGCCTGCTTTTGGCGTTTGCCCCACGGAAACCGTCTTCGTACACCTTGTCCCTGTCTTCCTGTCCGAGATGGGTGCCCGTGCTGAAGACGTTGTATTTGATTCCGTCCATTCCGGGCCCGAAATAATTCTTTAATATCTGCCTGCCATAGGAGATGTATTTCTTTTTCTGGCCGGAGCCGTCAGTCACCTCTTCAGTGTACTTTACCGCGTTTGAAAACAGGTTCGCATACACCTGGGCCATGAGCCCCACGTCCACGACGGTTATGATGTCTCCCTCCGGGATGCCGCTAAAACGGTCATCTACCGTTATGCCCATGTCCCTGAACTGGGAAGCGTACCTTTCAAGCTGGGGCTGGACAACGTCCTCCTTCATCCTGCAGGGTTTTGTCCGGAGGGTGAGCCGACCCTTGTCGAAATGGCTCCTTCTGAGCAAGGTCTCAAGGAAGAGACTCATGTTCGAATAATGCTTCTCCAGGTTCCCAAGCTCCGCCGCAAGGTAATGGTTTATCTCTGACATCTCCTGGAGAGCGTCCGCAAGGCCTTCGTCCTTCCCCTCCCCGGCGTGCTCGGCCAGCCTCTTCTCGATGTCCAGGTTTTTGGCGATAAGTCCCTTAAGGTTCCTCAGGTAGAGTTTATAAACCATATTGGGGACAATGATATTGTGCTCTATATCGCTTACCAGAGACCGGATGAACCTCAGGTGCTCGATATTTTTTTCCACTATGAAGCGGTTATGGATGTTAAAACCAATGCGGTTTGCGAACTTCTCAAAGAAAAGCTCCTTGTGCGCGTCCATTCCGGAGGCTGGGTAGACCTCTAGCAGGCCGAGCACGTTGTCCCTTGCCTGAAACGGGAGCTGGTCCAGAAGGATCTTTTTCCCCTTGATGCCCAGCACAATACTATCGCCATGATAGGAATGCCCGTCCTGGGGCGGAGCAAACGCAGGGCGTCCTCCGGGTTTCTCCTCCCTGGTCGAGGCCACCATGATGAAATCCCCTACGGCCGGGTCTATAACATAGAGCCTGGCCTCCAGCCCGAAAAAGCCCTTGGGCACCGCAACACAGAGATTATAAAAATCCTCAAAATAGTCAAATTCCTGGGCAAGGTCGAAAAACGTCTTGAAAGCGGTGCTTTCGGCGTAGGAGAAGTTGTAAGCCTCGTAATCGGCTTTTTTAGCCTCGATCCTCTCAAGGATATGCTCTAACGAGGTCATTTGTAACATCATATTCTATCCCTATTAAAAAAATATTACCAGATAATTGAGATATCTCTTGCCGAAAAGTGCATGCCGCGCAAAGGGGGCATTTTATTTTAACCAAACCCATCCCACCCTCCATTTTTGTATGGAACTTGAAACGGGGTTTGCACCCCTTTGGGCGCCCCATGCCCCTCTGAAGATAAAAAAATAACGGCAGGCAAAAAAAATGATAAATGCAGCGGGGGCGGATGGTATGAGCGCAGTGGGCAACCGCGGGCGCGCCGCATGAAGCAGCGGCAAGCAGGCAGACCTGGCGCGTATATGCAGCATGTCTTGCATACTAGGGGGAAACGGGCCTCAGCGGAGTGAATGCCATCCCCCCGCGCAAAACTCTGAAGATCCAAAAAACTAAATTACCCTACGGAGCTCCCCAGTCCCCGTGACCGTGTAGATGTCCCCTCTCCATGCCACTTTCCGTCCGGCAAAGCTCAAAAGCCAGACCCCAAAAGACAGCATGTCCTTGACCGGCAAAAGAAAAAGCCACCTGTTCCAGCCCGCCCGGCCGATGAACCGCCTGTTTACGGCTATCCCGACCGCGGACCTTAAAAAAAAGGCAAGGGCGAGGGCCGAGAAAGCCAGGGGACCCGGCCAGAGGACGGAAAGGAAAAGGCAGTAAGCAAAAAAATGGGTTATGCCGTAGCCGATATACCCTTTTGGCCTTGAGGCCCTGTACGTCCTGGCCCACCTTAGCTGGTGGCGAAGGTGGGCCAAAAATCTCATGGGCCCCTCCACGTCTTCCATTATGTACTTTGAAAGGACCACTTCATGTCCCATTGCCGACAACCTGTGCCCCACCTGGTAATCGTCGGCAAGGTAGTCCGCAATGGCTCTGAACCCGCCCGTCTCTTCGAACCTTTTCCTTGAAAAAAGCATGGAGGCTCCAAGGCCAAAGGATATGCCGCGCTCCACCACACTGGCCACCAGGACCGACGGGATAAAATCCACAGCGATGTTTAGAGACTCAAAGACCGCTCCCGCGGAAACGGGGCGGGATATCCTGTACAGGGATGTGACAAGGCCGGTGTTCTCCTTTTCCATGTACTCGGAAACGATGGTTTCAAGATAGCCTCGGTCCACCAGCATGTCGCTGTCGCTTACGGCTACAAGGTCATATTTGGCGCTTTGAGACAGCCGGTAAAGGTTGGAGACCTTCATGTTTGCCCCCAGGTCTTCATGCCCGGTTATTATGCGTACCCTTCCAGGGAACATCCGTTTTACTTCCTGCGCGATGCCGAAGGCGGGGTCCTCCGCGCCCCTTAATCCCAGAATGACCTCGTAATCGGAATAGTCCTGGCGGCAAAAACTGGAAAGGTTTTCCTTAAGGTTGTAATCCGCTCCCCGGAGGGGCTTTAAAATGGAGACCGGGGGCAGCGGCCGAAAAAACTCCGGTTGCTTGGCCTGCTTCCGGTCTTTTGTTTTTTCTTTTCCCGTGCCCGCCTTGGGGGAAAGAACGCAAAAAAGGGAAAAAAGGGTATAAAACCCTCCCCCCGCGGCAAGAGCGAAAAAGACGGCATGCAACGCCTCAAAAACCATGCGCATGTTCTACATTACCCCATTTGGAAGCGAAGCTGTAGCAAAAAATGCCAGAAAGAATTAGGATAAAATCTGACAAAGGAGAGATGTACCTTGAAAGTGCTCGTCCTGGCCGCATTGAAGCAGGAGATCAAATATATATTAAAGGAACTGGGCGCGCGCCCTTGCGGGGAGGGGACATGGCTGGCCAGGCCCGGCAGGGCGGAGACCGCCATAGTTTTGACCGGCATGGGGGTCAAAAACGCCGCAGCCCGCGCCCGCGCCGCTCTCCTTGCGCACACGCCGGTCCTCGTGATATCGGCGGGCTTTGCAGGCGCGCTCTACACTGGCGCCAAACACGGTGAACTTGTATGCCCTGAAAAGGCGTTTCTTCACCAGGGGACACCCCCTGAGAAAGGGACGGCCGACCATGCGCACGGGTGCAGTCTGAAGCTTTCCTGGCCCGGCTTTGAGGGACTTTTTCAGGCGGTATCTGAAAAAACAAGGGCGAAGCGGGGCACGATCATCACGCTTTCCGAATGGGTCGAAAAGCCTGCTTTGAAAGGTTTTCCGCGGTCCGGCCTGCCTTATCCCGTTTGCGACATGGAGACATTCCCGATTGCCTCGGCGGTCTTAAAAAGCGGAGCGGGCTTTTTTTCCCTGCGCTCGATAACGGACAAGGAAGACGAGGAGATAGGCATCTCCCCGATGGAGATGGCTGACCCATCAGGGCAGATAAGCACGCCCCTGGCGGCATGGCGCTTCATCTCCAAGCCGCGCCTGATCCCCGGGGCCGTAAAGTTCCGGGGCAGCTCCGAAAAGGCGGCCCTTGCCATGGCTTCAGCCCTTAATGAGATTTTCATGTCCTTTTAAAAAATGAATTGCGTCATCCCTGTTCAGAAAGAACCAGGGAAATCCTCAAGGTGCCGTTTTATCGCGGCCTCGCTGGCGTTTTTTATCTGCAGCCTTGTTACGAGCAGGAAAAGCGCGGCAAGCGGCGCCATGATGAACGCGTCTGCAAGGACGATATTGTCCTGCCCTATGTGGAAAGTGACCGCCATATTGAAAAGGACCACGGAGACGTAAAGGGCCGGGCCTATCGCAAACCTCCATGGCACCCCCCGCCCGTAACGGTCGCGGCCCATGGTAAAAGAGCGGCCAAGCCCGCGGTCTATCACCTGGAAGGCCCATACCATAAGGTAGCCCACCACTGCCCAGCCTATGAAGTTTGAAAGCGGCACGCCAAAATAAGCCCCCGCGCTCCTGTAGCCATATATCTTTCCCAGAAACCACCTGTCGCCCCGAAGCGCAACCGGATCTATTACGATGTCCAGGCAGACAAAGAGAAGCGCGGCAAGCGCCCTGGTTGAGGCCTGCGCCCTCGTTTCCCATGTGTCCAGCAAAAAGGACCTGCCCGGAAGGGGCAGATCAAACCTGCCCTGGCCGCGCATCCGCAAACGGGGAGAAAATGCGAGGAGGGCCGTCGAATAGCTGGCATAAGCCAGAAAGACATAACTTGCCGAATCCATAAGGGGCACGCCCTTTATCCAGAGCTCCCTGCCAGCCGTGCTCTGTATGTAGTAATAGGCGCCGTAGGGAAAACCGTTATGTATGGAGGAGACCTCAGACCCCCACGCTATCAGATAACCGGCCACCGAAAAAAGAAGCGCCCTTTTGCAGCCAAACTGCATCGAGCAGCCAAAAAGATAGGTTAGAAAGAAAAGAAAGACGTACGGCCTTAAGGCTATGGTGCCCAACAGGAGGTTAATGAAATGGCCCACGGGCAAGTTTTTTTCGTTCTCAGCGTTTTTTTGAGCTGGAAAAATTCCAGAAGGCGAGCTTGAGCCCATCAAGAGGGTTGGTGAATGCCATCCTCGTGACCGTGGTCTCATAGCCGCCGTGCACCATGCAGTTTGCGCACCTCGGGTCTTTACCGTCCTCGTACCGGCCCCAGTCGGTCTCCTTCATCATGCGGGCGTAGGTGTCAAAATAGCCGTCCGTGACCAGGTAGCACGGGGACTTCCACCCCAGAGGGTTATAGGTCGGGTTACCCCACGGGGTGCAGCGCATCTGTCTTCTGCCGCACAGGAAGTCCATGTAAATGGGGGTGTTTATAAGCGGGTATTTCTTAAGGAAACCGGACATCCGGGTGAATTTCTCGTTTATCTCACCGCGGTTGAAAAATATGTTTTCATCCTCGACGCTCTGGTAGGCGAAGGCCGGGGAGATGAGCATCCCGTCCACCCCGGCAGAGTGAAGGAGGCCGAAAAGGCCCTCCAGGTCCTCCGGGTCGGAGGCCTTGTAAACGGTGGTGTTTGTGCTCACCCTGAACCCTTTTGCCTTTGCCGTCCGTATGGACTCCACCGCCTTCCCGAAGGAGCCGGGCAGACCTGTGATCTTGTCGTGCGTGGCGTCCATTCCATCCAGATGGAAGTTAAGGGTGAGGGCCGGGTTGGGCGTGAAGGTCTCTATGAATTCCTGGGCAAGCACACCGTTTGTGCAAAGGTATATGTATTTACCATCGGCAATCAGGCCGTTTACGAGCTGTTTCAGTTCCTTGTACAGCATTGGTTCGCCGCCTGTTATGGCCACCACCGGGGCGCCGCATTCCCGGGCGGCCCCGATGCAGGCAGACACCGGCAGGTCGCCCTCGGCCGCGGTCCTTATCCTGTCGCACCCCATGCAGGCCAGGTTGCAGCGGTGCGTAGGCTCAAGCATCAGCACCAGGGGAAACCTCTTTTTCCCTTTCAGTGTGTTTTTGATGAAATAACTTGTAAGGGTCTTGTAAAGCCCCGGTTGAAACCGGGTCTGTTTTTTGTCCTGTTTTCTGTTTTCCACTATTTTATTTGCCGCTGCCTTTTGAGAACTTTCTCAGCTCCTCCTTGATGAATATTACCGCTTCCTTGAACTCTTCCATCTGGACATGAGTGTTCTTGCAGGGCCCTTCAGGCCGGCTGTTCGGTATGGCCAGGACTGGCACCTTCTCCGCCACGTCCTTCATGCCGCTCATAAGGTCCCGCTCGCAGGCCACGGCAACAATGAAGCCGGGCCTGTACTCCTCTATTGCCCTTCTTGCCTCTTCTCCTCCCACCGCGGTGACGACCTTGAAGTCCTCGCCCGCTATGGAGAGTATCTCCTTCCTCACGTCCGCCTTAAGGCAGCGGGGCAGAAGTATCAGCGGCCTTTCCGGGCTGAACTTCCCGGCATAGGACCTTATAAGGCTGTTGTGCGCCTTGATGAACGAATTGCCCACCCTGTCCCTGCTGATGCCAAGCTTGGAGCCAAGCCAGACCGTTTTGGGCAAAAGGAATAGAACATATTTCTCCACCCATGTGCTGGGGAAAAGCGGCTTTTTCCACCTGGCAAGGACGAAAAACCACAGGCTGCCCACAAGCGCCATGGCGATAGCAGCCGCAATGAGCGCGTTCTCCACGAACCCCGGAGCGGACGGGCTGAACTGCTCGAGCCTGGGCTGGATCATATAGAGCCCCGCAAACGATAAGGCAACAAACAGTATGACCATAACTACGGCCAATATGATAAAAGTCCCTGGGGCCTCGTCAACTTTCAGGTCGCGCTGGTCCAGCTCGCCGCTCCAGCCGGCCCATTCGTCCCCGAGTTTCCTGTCTTTCATATGCAGACTGCCGCTCCTGTCTTTCTTGTGTTCACATAACCGTTGCCGGCAAACCACTCCACAGCCTGCCGCACAGCCTCTCTTACCGGCGTCACCGGCAACCCGAGCTCTCTTTGCGCCTTTGTGGAATCATAAAACATGTATTTCCCGGCCATCTTTACCCCTGTAAGGGGTATTGAGGGCGCTGTCTTTCCGCCAGCCAGATACCTTGAAAACCCCTCGCTTATGTATGCCGCGATCAACACGGGCACGTAAGGAAGCTTCACGGATGGGGCCTTAACGCCGGAGGCCGCGGAGAGCTCCAGATAAAAATCCTTGAGCGTCATGTTGTGGCCGCCCAGTATGTATTTTTCGCCTGTCCTTCCATGGCGCGCGGCAAGCAGATGCCCCTCCGCCACATCCAAGACGTTCACGAAATTAAGCCCCGTGTCCAGATAGGCCGGCACCTTCCCGTTAAGAAAGCTTACGATCATCGCCCCGGTTGGGGTGGGTTTTCTATCCTTTGCGCCTATGGGGGTGGAAGGGTTTACGATAACGGCCGGCAGCCCCTTTTGGACGAATTTCTCCACCTCCCGTTCAGCCAGGAATTTGGACCTCTTGTAATGGCCGGTCATGTCCGCAAGGCTTACCGGGGTGTCTTCATCCGAGGGCTGTCCGTTTTTCCTGGAGGGGGCAAGCGCGCCAACGGTGCTGGTATAGACTATCCTGCCGGCCCCGGCCTCCATGGCCGCACGCATCACGTTCACGGTGCCCGCCACGTTCGTTTCGTACATCCGGGCGGGGTCAGGCACCCAAAGCCTGTAGTCGGCAGCCAGATGATAAACCTCCTGGCAGCCCTTTGCGGCCCTTGAGACGGAGCCAAAATCCCTTATATCGCCTTTTACAAGCTCTATCCCCAGCCTGGAGAGCCAGGGGGCGGCCTTCTCATCCCGGACAAGGGCGCGGACAGCATAGCCCCTTTCCGCCAGTTTTGCGGCCACATGGTACCCTACAAAGCCGGTGGCCCCTGTTACCAGAGCTTTCATTAAATAAAAACCGCCAATGCCTTAATATAAAAAAAATCCGCTGAAGTTCTCATTAAAATAAGAGCGCGCCACAGAGAAAAAAAGCGAAATGAAAAAAACCAAAAGAACTTATGCCTTTTTTACCCGGGCTTTTTTCGCCGCAAGGAATCTGCCAAGCGCCATGAGCGGGAAACAGTTCCTGTAATTATGATACCGTATCATGAAATATTTGGGGAAACCCGTGCCGGTAAACTCTTCCTCGTCCCATGTGCCATCGGCATTCTGTGTTTCAAGCAGGTAGCGCGCGCCCCTTTCAGCCTCCACGGATCCCGCCTCTCCGGCCGCCACAAGGGCCAGTATGGCCCATGCCGTCTGGGAAGGAGTGCTTGCGCCGTGCCCCTTCAGCCTGCAATCGCTGTAGGACTCGCAGCGCTCCCCCCATCCGCCATCAAGGTTCTGGAAGTTCTTGAGCCACCTTACCGCCCTTCGGACATACGGCTTTGAAAGATCTTCGCCGATCGAGGCAAGGCCCATGATGACAGACCATGTGCCATAGACGTAATTTACGCCCCACCTGCCCCAGAACGAGCCGTCCTCCTCCTGGGTTTTCCGGATGAACTCGATGGCGCGCTGCACCCTTTCGTCCGAAATGCTGAATCCGTGGATGCCAAGCATCTCAAGGACGCGACCCGTTACGTCCGCGGTGGAGGGGTCGGTCATGGCCTCCAGGTCGCCAAAGGGTATCTGGTTCAGGACCTCAAAGTCGTTGTCCACATCAAAGGCCCCCCACCCCCCGTCGCTGCCCTGCATGCCAAGCACCCAGTTTATCCCCTTCTCCACCTTCTTTTTCGTATGCTCCTTGTCCGCGTAATTGCCAAGGAACATCAGGACCACCGCCGAGTCATCCACATCCGGGTACCAGTTGTTCTCAAACTCGAATGCCCATCCGCCCGGCTCCAGGTCCGGCCTTTTTATGCTCCAGTCGCCTTTCCTGTCTATCTGCTTGGACTCCAGCCACGCGCAGCTGTTTGCCAGCGAGGGGTGTTCCCTCGGGACCCCGGAAGTGGCAAGCGCGATCGACGTCAGGGCGGTATCCCAAACCGGGGAGATGCAGGACTGCAGCACCAGCCCGTCATCCTGCTCTATGGCAAACCGGCCAAGCGCCTCCAGTCCCTTGCGCAAAGGCGGGCTCTCCACGCCGTGCCCAAGCGCGGAAAGCGCCAGGATGGAGTTGACCATGGCAGGCTGTATGCCGCCCCAGTCGCCTGTTTCCTCCTGGTGCTCGAGCACCCATTTTTCAGCGGCCCTGAGGCCCCTGGATTTTAGCGGCCTCAGCGGGAACCTCTCCAGGCCCTTCATCGTCCTGTCTACCATGCGGAAGAACTTCTTGATCGCCGCGTGGAGCATCTTGTCCTGGCCATGGCCGTACCCCTTGCCGCCCTTGATGAAAAGCTCATCTATGCGCGCGCTCTCCGGGGGTTCCACAACCGGCCTCATCTCCAGGATTATCGAAAGAGGCACGAATGTTGATCGGGCCCAGCTTGAAAAGCTGTAGACGCTGAAGGGAAACCTTGGAGGCAAAAGCATTATCTCCACGGGCAGAGAAGGCAGGTCCATCCAGTCCACCTGCCCGAACAGGGCCAGAAATATCCTGGTAAAGACCCTTGAGGCCCCTACCCCGCCATGCGCCAGGATGAACTCCCTTGCCCTCCTCAGGGGAGGCGCATCGGCACTCAACCCGGCAAGCTTCAGGGCGAAATAGGACTCTATAGTGCAGTTGAGGTCCCCCGGCCCGTCCCAGTGTATGGGCCATGTGCCGTCCGTCCTCTGCTTGTCCAGCAGGTAGGAGGCTATCATTTTGTCCCTGTGCCGGTCCTCCAGACCAAGGAAATGCAGGAGCATGAGATATTCGGCGGTGATGGTGGAGTTCGACTCCAGCTCATACCACCAGTACCCGTCCTCGTGCTGCTCCGAGAGGAAAAAAGCCTGCGTTTTCCTGATGGCGTTTTCCACTTCCTGGGCAAGGTCCGGCGCCTTCGGAAATGGCTTCAACTCACCCTTGAACCCGGTGTGCGCTATTATAGAGTTGTCTTTAAGAGTGCGCCTTTTTTTTATTTTCATTTTTTATGAAAAAAACCAGTTTTCGGCTTAGCCATAACATATCAGACGGCCCATCGAATGTCAATTATATTTAGAATTCGAGGGCTTTTGTTTTAAGCGATCAGGATTGACGTTTCCTGTCCCTCGTCTCGGCGAACTTCCTGGCGGCGGTGCGCACCACATCCGGCACGTCCTTGTTCCTGACAAGCAGGTGCAGGTCCTTTGATTTTATCCAGGGCAGGAAACCAAGCGAGACGCCCGCAGGGGTTTTCGCGTTTGACACCAGGTTGCATATGACCGTATAGCTCTTCACCCATTCCTTGTTCTTTGCTATCTCCCTCAGGGCCTCCTCCGGCATGGACCGGGAGCGGGCCGCCATTTCCACCTCCGATATGGTTATCCTGGGGTTCGCCATGACCCCGAGCACCACCTGCTTGTTCGCGTCCTTAAGCAGCAGGGCCCTCGCCTCCCTGCCCGCCTTCATCGAAATGCGTATCTTCTCCCCCACCGTGAGACTGCGGATCTTTTTGGCAATGCTCTCGCGCTTTGCCTCCTCCGTCTGTCCGGGCCCCTTGTCTTCAAGCGGGCCCGCGGCCTTTTTCCCGGCTGGATTTCCCGCGCCAAGGGCCCTTGCGGCCTCCTCCCTTACCGCCGGCGGAGTCCCGGGGTGGCCGCAAAGCAGCTTCAATATCTCCCTGTTTTCGCCGTTCAGCCTCAGGGTCTCCTCGAACATATCCGGCTCCTCGGCCTCGTCAAGGAGTATCTCCATGGCTTCCGCCGAAAGCCTTGCAAGCTCGAATGCCGGGTTTTCGTTCTGTCCAGCCATATTTTCCCCTTGTCCTGTCAAATTGGATCAGAGACCCTTTCTCAGGTAAACGAAATATTCTATATTGCCCTTTTTCTGGCCCCGGACCTCGCACTCATACTGCCCAAGAAAGGAGAGCCCCATGGCGCTGGCGGCTTCGATAACGGACCGGACCGTCGCTTTCCTTTTCTCCTCGTCCCTTACCACGCCCCCCTTTTCAACCTCGCCCTTGCCCACCTCGAACTGGGGCTTTACAAGCGCAAGTATCTCGCCTCCCTTTTTTAAAAACTCCGCCACCTTGGGAAGCACCAGCTTTAGCGAGATGAAGGACACGTCTATCGTCGCAAGGTCAATGTCTTCCGGTACGGCCTCCCTTTCCAGATGCCTTATATTGGTCTTTTCAAGCAGCACTACCCGCGGGTCTTCACGCAGCTTGTAATAAAGCTGTCCGTAACCCACATCCACCGCATAAACCCTGCTTGCCCCCATCCGCAGCATATAGTCCGTAAACCCTCCGGTGGAGGCCCCAACGTCCATCACCGTTTTGCCGCGGAAGCTTGCTCCAAGGGCCTTTACCGCGCCCTCCAGCTTAAGCGCCCCTCTGCTTGCATATTGCGTTGTGCCTCTGACCTCTATCGGGGCTTTCTCATCCACCTGTTCCCCGGCCTTCGTCGCGGCAACGCCGTCCACGTAGACCATTCCGCCCAGGATAAGGGCGGCCGCCCTCTGCCTAGTCTCCGCAAGCCCGCGCTCCAGAACAAGCATGTCCAGCCTTTTTTTCTTTTTCAATGTCCGTTATTTTCCCATAAAAAAGGGGGGTGGGTAAAGCCTGGCAAGCCGATGAGGGACTTTATGCTCCGCCCAAGGCTGCCTGCTGCCTTTTTATGCTTTACCGTTCAAACTGGAATTTCCAACATCCCGATTTTAAATGGTTTTCCACTCCAGACTGTTCAAATTGTTCAAAGGTCCAATAACCTGCGGTTTATATTTTGTGGTCCGCGGGACAGGATCAAACGCATCAGATTAAAATACAAAACTCCTTTCCGGCCCTTAGCTTCAAGAGGCCTGCCGGTTTCATCATAATTCTCGGGCCGCTGCATTGTCCATACAAACAGTTTTTTTAAAAGATGCAGTAGCGGATGAGATTCGGGCCCGCTGCTCACTAAAGAAAATTCTAGGGCTGAAAGGCCGGATTTATTCAGCTGTCAATAGGCGTTGAATTTTGACCCGCTATCGGCATCCGATTTTGACCCACCCCAGGTAGTCAGTTTTTGTTTGTGTTTCTCGTTTTGATTCTCCAGCTCTCGTTGCAGGTCTCGATTATTTCGCAGTGATGGGTAATCCTGTCCAGAAGGGCGGTTGTCATCTTGTTGTCCCCGAAGACCTGCGGCCACTCCCCGAAGGTCAGGTTG
>JAKAJM010000073.1 GCA_021813765.1 Nitrospirota bacterium | reverse complement strand
TCTTTCAGGATAACATAAAATCAGCCGGTCCCACACTCTGGCAGCGCCTCCTTTTTCCCCGCATTTTCCGTTCCATCTTTATGGCGCAGGGATACCGCTTTTGGCAAATTCCAGGTCTAGGCAAAAGCTGGCCGGGCTTCGGGGTTGCCTCTTTACAGGCTATAATAGGAGCGCATGAAGATACAAAAGGAAAAGGCGGTCATTGTCCTTACGGTTTTTATAGACGTGCTTGGCCTGGCCATCATCATACCGGTGCTGCCTTTCTATGTGGAAAGTTTTGGGGTTTCAGCCCTCACTCTTACAATGCTTTTTTCAGTCTTTTCCCTCTTTTCCTTTGTGAGCGCTCCCTTTCTTGGCGCGCTTTCAGACAGGGTGGGAAGGCGCCCCGTTTTAATAGCAAGCATAGCCAGCACGGCGATAGGATGGTTTGTTTTCGCCTCGGCTAAGGCTGTATGGATATTGTTCCTGGGACGGGTCATAGACGGCATGGCCGCCGGGAACCTGCCCATCGCGCAGAGTTATCTGGTTGACATAGCCTCTGATGAGAAGGAGAGAACCACCAACCTGGGGATCATCGGCTCTGTTTTTGGCATAGCCTTCATAGCGGGGCCTGCCATAGGAGCCGCGCTTAGCGCCGTTTCTCACGCCATGCCTTTCTATTTTGTGGGCGCTATGGCCACTTTGAACGTAATAGGGGCGCTTTTTTACCTGCCGGAATCCCTTAAGCATCTGGACAGGGAAAAAAGGATAGAGATCAACCCCTGGCGTCCACTGGCTGCCGCAACACGCGACGGCCTGCTTCGAAACAGGTACGGTGCGTGGTTTTTCTTCGGAGTGGCGTTTTCCGGGATGCAGTCCGTATTTGCCCTTTATATGAGCAGGGTATACGGTTTCAACTCCGTCATGGTGGGGGCCATCTATACCGGAATGGGCATAGCCATATTCCTGAACCAGACTTTTTTGCTGAGACGGTTCTGGCTCAGGCATTTCAGGGAGACCTCCATGGAGATCTGGACGTTTCTGGCCAACGCGGCGGGTTTTTCATTGCTCCTTGTCCCATCCGTTTATTTTTTCGCAGCAGGGATATTGCTTAACGTGTTCAGTCAGTCGCTGCTTCGCGTAGTCCTGACGAGCAGGACAGCCGGTTTGGCCGGAGGCCGCAGGCGGGGAGAAGTGCTGGGCGTGATGTCCTCAGTTCTGTCCGTTTCCACCATATGCGGACCTTTTTTTGCCGGGCTTCTTTTCCAGATGAGGCCGTCCCTGCCGTTTGCCCTTGGCGCTTTGGTGCTGGCCCTGGGGTTTCTGCTTATGGGCGGGGCTCGCTTCCGGTCCGCCTGACACTCAAACAACTTGTCCCTACTGGTCTGACTTGTGATCTGATATGCTTTTGAGTATGGGGGGGAGACCAAAAATAAAAAGATCGGCTGAACCTCCGCGCTCGGCTGAAAGGATCGATACGGTCAGGCACGAGATCATGAATGTCCTCACTGGCGCAACCCTTACAGCAAAAGATATCTCCGGAAAGGTAGGGATCAGCGAAAAAGAGGTCTATGACCACCTTGAGCATATACGGAAGAGCCTTGGCGGCATCCACGGCCTGCTGGCCATTTTTCCATCGGAATGCAGGAAATGCGGCTTTGAATTCAGAAAAAGGGAGCGGCTGAGGAAACCCGGAAAATGCCCGGTATGCCATGGAGAGGCCATAAAGCCGCCGGCCTTTTCAATAAAGCAACGGGATTAATTTTTGGGCCAGCAGGGTATCTCAGTGGAGCAGGGGGCCCAGGGACTGGATCTGCTGATTGACCGCATCCATGAGCAATTTTGCCGCCCAAAGAGTGAGGACCAGCGAAAGGACGGTCAGGATTACCGCCGCCCATCCGGCTCGTTTGGACCTTCTGTCGCTTTGCTTAAGATATTTCCGCGCATACCAAAGACCGAAGGGCGGCAGGAAAAAGCTGACAAGATAGACCAGCGCCTGCCTGTATATCGTCGTTTCAAGCGGTTTGTATCTCAGCTGCCTGCCGCAAAAGGGACAAAAATTGGCCGTGCCGGGGACGGCCTGGCGGCAGAATGGGCAGGTTGCTTCCATCAAAGATGCCATTTCATTCCTCGTACGCAAAAAGTAAGGCTGATCTTATTATTTTTGTTTTGCGACTGAAATTGCAACCTGGGGAAAATTTTTTTATGTGCTAATGAGCAACTCCCTTCGGACCTCGCTTCCGGATATGTCCTTGTATATGAGTTCGCCTGTGTTGAAGTCATACTCGGGTATGTTCGAGTCGCGCCACCTGGAAAGAAAGAACTGATAAAAAACATCATGGAGACTGCCCTTGCCGTTTGAATGTCTGAATATGTATTCGGGCATCTCCTTTGTGCCAAGCCCGGCGCGGTAGGGCCGCATACTGATATAGTCCCCGAGGATGGCGAGCTTGAGAAGAGGAGCGTCACTGAAGAGTTTAAGCCTTATGTTTTGATGGACCTCGTTCAGGCTCCTCAAAAAAACGATGCTCTTAAGAATCTGGTCCGTGAAGCTGCCTGGCGTTATGTCCGGCTCCGGAATCCCCCTGGCCCGGATGGCAGCGCCCTCCCCAAAGGGATTGAGGAGCATGATCTTGGCCTCCCTGCAGTTCTTCAGCACATTGTGAAAGTCGCCCTCCGGTGAAACGAAAGTGCTGGAGCCCGTGGAACCAATGAGCATGACATCTTTTAAAAATCCTTGTTTCTCCCTGAGCTTTCTGATCTTCGTCAGCGAGAGTCTTTTCATCTTCCCGGCAACTGTAATGTCTTTGTGCGTGTCTGCTACGGCAACTATGCCAGCCTTGGCGGCTATATTGGAAAGCCGCCAATTCTTCAGGCTGCGCGCAACATGGTTGAAAAACAGGATCAGCATCGCCGCCAGAATTATTTCCACCGAAATGAGGAACATCTCCTTGTCTTCTATGAGTGACCAGTATGTCTGATAATTACGGGCTATGAACCCCCCCGCATAAGGAAGGGAGAGCGCAGCAGTGGCGCTAAGGACAATTATGGCTATGTGAAAAAAGATCTTTCCCAGACTTTTAAACATGACCGCCTCCTGTTCGGATAATAATCAGGTAATAATTAGAAAAAGCCAAATTGGCCTGAAAAGCCGGAATGCAGACGCTGCAATTTTTTTGCCGTGGCTTTTTTATAATAAAAAATTTTTTTAGAGTCCGCTGTAGCCGGTGTCACCCAACTTATAAAAAAGTGTCTAAACTATACCGCTAAAATGCGAAGATTTTATGAAAAAACCTGTCAAACCTGTAAAATATGATGGCTCCGGGATGGAGAGCAAAATAACGCGGAAAGGAAAAGGAAAAATGAAAAGCATTAAAGGCACAAAGACAGAAAGGAACCTGCTCACCGCCTTTGCTGGCGAGTCCCAGGCCAGGAACCGGTATACCTATTTTGCCTCCCAGGCCAAAAAGGAAGGTTACGAACAGATTGCCGCCCTTTTTCTGGAGACCGCGGACAACGAAAAGGAGCATGCCAAACGTCTCTTCAAGTTCCTTGAAGGAGGAGAGGCCGAAGTGCAGGCGTCTTTTCCGGCAGGTGTGGTAGGAGACACGTCCTCAAACCTCAGGGCGGCGGCCGACGGAGAAAACTATGAGCACACAGCCATGTACCCGGAGTTTGCCAGGGTGGCTGGCGATGAGGGCTTCCCCGTTGTCTCGGCGGTCTTCAGGGCCATCGCGGTGGCCGAAAGACAGCATGAAAAACGTTATCTGGACCTGCTTGAAAATATCGGAATGGGCCGGGTCTTCAACCGTGAAATCCCTGTGAGATGGAAATGCAGGAACTGCGGCTACATCCACGAGGCTCCGGACACCCCGGAGAAATGCCCCGCCTGTGACCACCCCAGGGCGCATTTCGAGCTTCTGGCGGAAAACTGGTAAAGGCCCATCCGCCTTCTGCTGAGCATCAGAGCGGTTAAGTTTTCCGGTATATGCGTCCTGAAGGGGACCTGCAACAGTTACGGTGCAATTCAGGCCCCCCTTGACGGGTTACATCATCGGCATTCCGCCGCCTGGCATGCCGTTATTCATGGGCGTTCCCATAGCTCCCATGCCGGCAAGGCCATCCACTTGCGAGGCCGCAAACGTGGATGAGGCGGTCTGGGAAGAAAGCTTTACTGTAGCAAGCTTGCCGTCCGCCAGCGTGCCTGTCACCTGTGCCGCCGGGACGCTTACGGTTATCGGCGAACCGCTTGAGGGGGTAAGCGTGAAAGTATATGGAGCGCTGTTTGTGTTCAGGTTGGAAACCGTGCCGGTGACAGTAGTCAGCACCTGGTTTGCCAGGCAGGTGCCGGCGGCGAAATCAAAGCTCGCGCAGTTTGCTATCGCCGGGAAGCCGCCCGTTTTCGTAAACTGCATAAGCCCAGGGAAGCCTGTTTGTCCGCTTGCCAGGGAGTTTACGATGAAGGACCTTGTCCCGGTGTTGATCGTTACTGTATTACCCACGGCGCTTGAGACCGTTCCGCTCACGCCGGAGATGTAGCCGGTCTTCTGGTCCATCTGGGCGGCGTCAAGCGGGCTTACCCGCATTGATACGGAGCAGCTTGATGTGCCAAACCCCGTGACGTCAAAATCCTTGAGTACGAAGTCGAGCGCCGCACGGCTGTCCTGGCTGGCCAGCACATTGACCGCTCCGTTTATTTCCATGGTGCAGTTGTTCCCGCTGCAGGACAGCGTGTCTGGTGCAGGCTGCCCCTGGCTGAAGCTGGTAAACGCGCACTGACTGCTTGCCCCCGTTGAATCAGTGAGTCCCACTGAATTGCTGAAGACGACCTTTATCCTGTTGAACGATTCCGCCGGGCAGTTGCCGGTGCTGATGAGCGCCATCACGTCAGACAGGTTTGAAAGGTTGACAGTTGCGGGGCTTGTATTGCCCGCAGCAGGGAATACAGTGCAGGAGTCCCCGTTTCCGCTATTCAGGAAGCTGACTGAATTTACTACAGCAATTACGTTTTTGTATGTGGATGCATCATCTGTCATAAACAGTCCCACCGAACCCGTTGGAGTAGAAGAAGTGCCTCCACCGCCTCCTCCCCCGCAACTGGACAGCCATATGCCTGCTCCCAAGATCACACAAAAAAGCGCCGCAAGACGGATTTTCGCCGATTTCATGATGTCTCTCCTTTTTCCCCTGTTTTATCTTCAAGATATGTTCCCCGGCCAAGATTGTAGCTTTGGACAAATATCTTTTCAGTGATACGAGTCACCCGCTATTCCCAAATTTTATTTTGAAATAAATGCGCGGTCAGATCGTATATACTCGTTTTAAATATCCCGTTTTTTTGTTTGGTCGTGGCAGGGGAAATAAAAAAGGAGATGGAAGATGATGAAAATGAATGGACGATTCAATGTCTTGGCGTTGTGTCTGTGTTTCACCTGCATGTTTACTTTTTTTGCAGGCATGTCTTACGCAAAGACAAAAGGGGAAATAGACGCAAGCGTCAAAGCGGCGATGGCTCGTTTCAGGAAGGATATTAAGGGAGGCACGGCGTATCTGAAGGGCGCCAAGGGAGTGCTCGTCATGCCGGACGTCGTCAAGGCCGCTTTTGTGTTCGGGGGCAAATACGGCCAGGGCGCGCTTCTGGTGGGCGGCAGGACAGCGGGCTACTATAGTGTTGCGGGTGGCTCCTTGGGATGGCAGTTGGGTGCCCAGAAATATGACATGGTCATATTGTTCATGACGGACGATGTGCTTAAAAAGTTCATGAGCAGCGAGAACTGGGAGGCTGGCGCAGGCGCGGAGATAACCCTTATAAACAAGGGTGCGGAGGCCACGGTTGAGACATTGCGCAGCCAGCACCCCATAGCCGGTTTTATTTTCGGCCAGGAGGGCCTGATGGGCGGCGTTTCCATTAAGGGCACCAAGTTTACAAGGATACACCCCCGCTGATACCTGGCAAGCCGGAAGGCCTTGTCTTTATAGGTTCCTGACGGGATATTCATGGAAATCTCCGTCAAGTGCCATCCAGGAAGAAGCGATGATCGGAACGCGTCCGCGTGTTCTGCCAGTTTTTTAATTTTTTTTTAGATCAGAAGAAGCCGCTTAAATATGGATTTCATTCTGAGATAATTTAAGTAACGAAACAAGGAGTTGTCTTGAGAAACAGAACATTGCGGGAAAACGGCGGCGCCAACCAGGATGAGGTGCTTGCCGAGCAGGTCAGGGGGATATACGACGTCCAGCCCGTAGGGCTGCTGATGAGTTTCCTGAATTCGCTGGTCGTTTCCTTTGTGATGAGGGAAGCGGTACCGCACGCAAGACTTATGACATGGCTTGCGGCCATCATGCTCATGATAGTCGTCCGGGCAGTCATCCTGGTCCATCTGAGAAATATAAAGATAGAGCCAGCCTCCGCCAGGAGATGGAAAAGGCTGGCTATAGCCGGACTTTTTTTTTCGGGCTGCATATGGGGAAGCAGCGCATTTTTAATGTTTCCGGCTGGAGCCATGGCCTACCAGGTGTTCCTGGCGTTCGTACTGGGCGGTATGGCGGCAGGGGCGGCCGGCACTTTCTCTCAGTTGCGGTGGGGATATGCCGCCTTCAGTGTCCCCGCGCTGGTCCCGCTTGCGGTAAGGTTTTTTCTCATGCCCGGCGAATTTCACCTGGCCATGGGCGTTATGATGGTGTTTTTTCTGGCGGCGCTATGGTGGGCCTTTATTCACAGTTACAGGATCAATCTAGCCAGTCTGCTTCTGAGGTTTGAAAAGAGGGACGTCATTGAAAATTTAAGACGTGCAAAATTGGAAATGGATGAGCTCAACCAGGCATTGTCCCTGGAGGTGGAAGCAAGGCGCAAAGCCGAATCCGAACTGAGGGTGCAGCAGGAGAGCCTGGAGGCCACCGTTGAGGAGAGGACTGCGGAATTAAAAAACATAAGGGACAGGCTGGAGGCCACAGTTGAGCAGAAGGAGATACTGCTGCGGGAGCTGTACCATCGCACAAAGAACAATATGCAGGTAATATCAAGTCTCATCAGCATGCAGTCCGCCTCCGTTTCTGACGAGCGGGTACTGCAGATGTTTCATGACACCGGAAACCGCATACGTGCCATGGCGCTGGTGCATGAGAAACTATATCAATCGAGTGACCTGTCCAGCGTAAACATGAAAGAATACCTGGGAGACTTGGCCCGCGCGCTCCTTGAAAGCAATGTGCGCGGGGAAGGCAGTATCTCCCTGAAACTGGAGGCAGACAGCGTCCCGCTGCCAATAGATGTGATAATGCCCTGCGGCCTCATCGTAAACGAGCTCATTTCCAATTCCCTGAAATACGCCTTTAAAGGGCGTGGCGGAGAGATAGGGATATCCTTCCATCACCTGGGTGAAGGCCTGATGGAGATCGTTTACAGGGATGACGGCCCAGGGTTCCAGGCCGGCGAGCTGAAGGATATCAAGACCCTGGGCCTGAAGCTGGTCTATAACCTTGCCACCAGACAGCTTGGCGGAGACATCCGGATGGTTCCTTTGAAGGGCAGGGGAGTGGAGTTCCGCATAAGGTTCAAGATTTTTTCCTGAGACGAAGCTCCCGGCCCGGCGAAGGATTCCGTCCGGCCGAAGCTTCAATTCTATTTCATTTACATCCTTCCGCCAGGAGCGCCGGACCCTCCGCCTGACGGTCCCATGCTCCCGCCGCCAGGAGAACCTGATCCGCTGCCCGATGGAGTTGTGTTTCCTCCTCCTGAGTAAACGGGGCCTCCCGAAGAGGCGGGGCTGGTATAAGACGATCCAGTGCTCCCACCAGCAGATGAATCCGATCCTCCGACCGATGGGCCCATATTTCCGCTGCTAGAGGGGCCACTGACTGAGCCGGAAGGCCCGGGTCCCGCCGATGGGCCCATATTCCCGCCATTGGCAGGGCCTGCATATCCGCTTCCAGGCCCGTTATTACCGCCGGACATGGGTGAAAAGCCGGGGTCGATCCTGGGGCCCATAGCCGATGGAATATTGTCCACCTGGTAGGCGTCACTGAGGGCCCCCGAGGTGTTCATGTCAAGCAGCCTTACGACGGCGACTTGTCCGTCCGCAGGCAGGCCTTTTAGATAGGCGTTTGAGAAACCCACATTCAACTGGGTGCCGTCATCAAGTGTCAGCATAAAGGTATGGTTCGAACTGTCCACATTTGAAACCAGCCCGGTTGCCACGGCCATGACCTGGTTGGCCTGGCAGTAGCCGGCATTGAAATCGAAGTTCATGCAGTTGGCAAAGGCCGGGATGCCCTTTGTCCATGCCATTTGCATGCTCCCCAGGAAATCAGGCTGTCCAATGGCCGCCCCATTTATGAAAAAAGACCTCGTCCCAGTGTTTAAGGTAAGTCCGTTGCCGCTGGCGTTTGCGATTGCTCCCATTATCCCCATGGGGTACCCTTTTGCGTCGATCTGGGGGCCGTCGAGCGGATTTACCCGCATCGTCATGGAGCAGGCTCCGCTGCCGAACCCCGTAACGGTGAAGTTCGAGAGGTCGAAATCCAGCCCCAGACGGTTGTTCTGGCCCGCAACGGCGTTCACCTGGCTGTATAAATTCATGATGCAGTTGTTCCCGCTGCAGGACAGCGTATCCGAGGCAGGCTGCCCTGGGCTGAAAGATGTAAATGCGCATGTGTTGCTTGTGCCTGAGGAATCGGTCAACCCGACGGCGTTGCTGAATACCACTCTGACCGTGTCAAAAGAGCCGGCGGGACAATCGGATGTCCTTACAAGCTCCATTACATCGGAGAGGTTTGCAAGGTCCATGTTGACCGGGCTGGAGATGACCGTGCAGGTCTGTCCATTTGCGGAATTCAAAAGGGTCACCGAGTTGATTATCGCGGAGACCTGCGAATAACCTGACGGAGCATCGGTCACGAAGAGACCCACTGAGGCCTTCGATACGCTGCTTCCGGCCGATTGGCCGCCAATTGACGCTGCGGGTGCGGGAGAACTGCCGCCTCCCCCGCCACAGCCGGCAAGAATGGACCCGGCTGAAACTGCCAGGAACAACAGGGTTATTACTCTGAGTTTGCTTTTCTCCATGATTTTCTCTCCTTTGATGAGCTTACTTCAGATGCAGATCTGAAATTTGTGAACAGCGGGGCCCCCTGATTATGGGTTTACGCACACAGGAAAATTCCTCCGGTTTCTATTCGGGTATACGGCCGCAGGAATTGAAGCGAGGTGATATAGGTCTTGCTATTTTTACGGCCACCGCATAATTCTTTTTACAAAAAGCTTCTATATGGTCATCTTTTCATGAAAGATTCAATTTGTCAATTTTAAAATTTAGATAATCTTAATTTTAAAATTTAAAACTATTGGAGATCTATTTATTCGCAAGAAAATTTCAGTAAAATTTTTAGGAGGCTGCAGGGAGAAGGGGAGTGAAGAAAAAATTCGGACTGTTGTGGCCGGGAGCCGCTCGCAGGTCTAAGGACTATTGTGACTGGCAGGCAGAATCTATGGCCGCTTTCAGTTCGTCCAGCTCAAAAGGTTTGGTGAGGTACGCAGCAGGCCGGATGACCTCGGCCTCTCTTTTTAGCTGTTCGTTTGCATAGCCTGTCATAAAGATTATGGGAGGGTTGTTATGTTTTTTTATTTCCCTGGCGGACTCGATGCCGTTCATGGCGCCTTTAAGCTGGATGTCCATAAGCACAAGGTCAGGTTTCTCCGCCTCAGTCGTCAAAACAGCATCCTCTCCCGTTGTGACAGAATCGCAGACCTCGTATCCCCAGAGCTCAAGCAGATCACAAAGACTGCTGCTGACAGACGGCTCATCGTCAACCAGCAACACCCTTTTTCTGGATGAATTCATCTTGTCAGACGGAAAAGAGTTCATTTTTATTTCCAAATAGAATATCCCTGATCCGGCTTCTGCTGTTTTTGGAGGTCCAGTCCGGACTTCCTGAGGCTTTACTTTGCAAAGCATTGCACATTATGATGCGCCTTGCAAGTTTTTTTTGAAGGGGTTGATGGACGCGTGCATGGAACGGCAGAGCAACAGGTTTCCCGCGGATATGAGGAGGCCATTTGTTTTCCGTCCGGTTCCTTCAGGGCATCTTCGGCGATCGCCCCGTCCCTTTCCGGATAAGGGTTCGAGGTATCGATCACTATCTTCCCCTTCAGCGCCTGCTTCGTTTCATCGTCCAGTTGCGGCAAGACCGTCTAGTTGCCACGGTCTTTCTTCATGAACGCATCGTAAAAAGGGTTGTTTGAGAACCTTGGGGGCCTTTTTTCATGCCGCCCTGCCACCGCCGTGTTTTTTCCCCTCTTTTTATCCTGGCCGGTTTCGGGAGCTTTTGTTTTTTCGTTTTCTGTTTCTTTTTTTCCAGGTTTTGCAGGCCCGCTTCTCATGGAAAGAGAGATGCGTTTCCTCTGTATATCCACGTCCAGCACGGTTACTGTGACCCTTTGATGCACTTTAACCACCTGTGCGGGGTCTTTGACGAACCTGCCCGAAGGAGAAAGCTCGCTTATGTGGATTAGGCCGTCCTGGTGCACGCCTATGTCCACAAAGACCCCGAAGGCCGTCATATTAGTGACAATGCCAGGCAGCCTCATGCCGGCCTTGACGTCTTCTATTTTCGTTATGCCACTGTCGAACTCGAAGCCCTCGAACTGTTGCCTGGGGTCGCGTCCGGGCCTGGCAAGCTCCGCCATGATGTCATTCAGGGTGGGCATCCCCACGGTGTCCGTCACATAACGGGAAATATCTATCTTTTTTCTCACTCCGGCGTCCCGCATAAGGCCCACCGCATCACAGCCCGCGTCCTGCGCCATGTCATGGATGATCCGGTAGCTTTCCGGGTGCACAGCGCTCGCGTCAAGGGGGTTTTCCCCGTCACGGATGCGGAGGAAACCCGCGGCCTGCTCAAACGCCTTGGGCCCGAGGCGTGGGACCTTCTTCAGGTCCTCCCTGGAGGCGAACGGGCCGTGCTCGTCCCTGTAGTCCACTATGGCCCTTGCAAGCTGGGGCCCTAGTCCGGAGACATAAGTGAGCAACTGCCTGCTTGCGGTGTTTACCTCAACGCCCACTGCGTTAACGCAGCTTATGACGGTGTCATCAAGGCTTTTTTTAAGCGCAGTCTGGTCAACATCGTGCTGGTATTGGCCAACGCCGATGGACTTGGGGTCTATCTTCACCAGCTCGGCAAGCGGATCCATGAGCCTGCGGCCTATCGAGACCGAGCCCCGCACGGTCACGTCGTGTCCCGGGAATTCCTCGCGCGCCGCCTCCGATGCGGAATATATCGAGGCCCCGCTTTCATTTACCATGACGGTTTTGATATCATCCGGAAGCCCCAGCCCCCTGATGAACGCCTCCGTCTCTCTCCCTGCGGTCCCATTGCCTATGGCGATGGCCTCAATGCCGAACTGGCCGCACAGTTTTTTTATCTTTCCGGCGGCCTCCAAGGCGCCTTTTTCCCCTGAATGGGGGAAGATGGTGTCGTTGTGGAGCAGTTTGCCCTGCCTGTCCAGGCAGACCACCTTGCAGCCTGTCCTGAATCCGGGGTCGATGGCAAGCACAGCCTTCCTGCCAAGCGGAGGAGCCAGAAGGAGCTGCCTGATATTTTCCGCAAAAACACGTATAGCCTCCTCATCGGCACGCTTTTTTGCCGCAAGGCGCACTTCTCCCTCAATGGAAGGTGCCAGCAGCCTCTTGTAGCTGTCATGGACCGCCATTTTCACCTGTTCCACCGCTTCGCTGCCTTCTCTTTTAAGAAAAATGGATTCAAGCATGGCCAGAGCCTCTTCCTCTGGTGGCAATACGCGGTGAATGAGGACCCCCTCGCTTTCTCCCCGGCGTATCGCAAGCACCCTGTGGGCCGGCGCCTTGGAGGCAGGCTCTTCCCATTCATAATAGTCCCTGTATTTTATCCCTTCTTCTTCCTTACCCTTGATGACCCTGCTGCGGATGACACCCCTGGACCAGTAAAGCTGCCGCAGCTTCTCTCTTGCTTCCGGGTCCTCACTCACCCATTCGGCGATGATGTCCCTCGTCCCCGCCAGCGCATCTTCTACTGAAGAAACGCCTTTGTCCGCATCGATGAAAGATGCAGCAAGTTGCCCGATATCCGTCTCCTGTTGGGCGAATACGGCCTTTGCAAGGGGTTCAAGACCTTTTTCTTTTGCTATCGCGGCTCTCGTGCGCCGCTTCGGGCGGAAGGGCAGGTAGATGTCTTCAAGAGCTGTCACGGAGCCCGCCTGTACGATCCTGGCAGTAAGCTCTTCGGTGAGAAGCCCCCGCTCCTCGAGCGACTTTAAAATGGCCTCCCTCCGCTTGTCCAGATCTTCCAGTTGCTCAAGTCTGTCCCTGATTGCGGCCACGGCGATCTCGTCAAGGCTTCCCGTGGCTTCTTTTCTGTACCTGGCAATAAACGGCACCGTCGCCCCGCCCTCAAGCAGGCAGGCCGCGGCCATTACCTGTGCCGGTTTTATTTCAAGCTCTTCTGCGACGATGGAAATATGTCTCTCTTTGGCTTTTAGCGCTAGAT